>NZ_JAGYGN010000021.1:0-119219 GCF_019947515.1 Pseudomonas sp. A-B-19 | reverse complement strand
CCCTGAAGCCCAGCCCCGCCGCCCGGCCGTTGCCCTGACACTCACCGAGCAACAGGCGATTCTCGGGTTTGCCGAGCGCCAGGGCGAACTCTCCCAGGCACGGGTCAATGAACTGGCCGCGATCCTCGCCCAACCATTGCAGGTCCAGCCTGCACAGGCGGTGACCGAGCTCAATGGCATCGCCCGCGGCTTGCTGGGGCCGACATGAAGCAAAGCCTGTTTGAAAGCCGGCACAAGGCCGAATGGGACCGCTTCTCCCACCTGCTCGAACAGCTGGAACGCGACGGCAAAATCACCGACGCCGGCAGTTTCCCAAAGGATTACCGACGCCTCTGCCAACACTTGGCACTCGCACGGGAGCGCGGCTACAGCAGTTTGCTGATCGATGCCTTGCAGCAACAGGCGCTGCGCGGGCATCAACAGCTTTACCGCCACCGCAGCCGCCTGGGGGCCAACATGCTGGCATTCATCCTGGCCGACTTTCCGCGACTGGTGCGCGAACAGTGGCGTTTCGTCCTCGCCGCCAGCCTGATGTTCTTTGCCAGCCTGGCCGGTTTCGCGCTGCTGGTGTACCTGTACCCGGATCTGGTCTACAACCTGATCCCCGCCGAACAGGTCAGTGAGATGCAAAGCATGTACGACCCCGTTGCCGGCCACCTCGGGCGCACGGCGCAGCGAGCCGCCAGTGAGGACTGGGCGATGTTCGGCTACTACATCATGCACAACATCGGCATCGCCTTTCAGACTTTCGCCAGCGGTTTGCTGTTTGGTTTGGGCAGTGCGTTTTTCCTGATTTTCAACGGCCTGATGATCGGGGCGATAGCCGGGCATCTGACCTACGTCGGCTACGGGCAAACCTTCTGGTCATTCGTGATCGGCCATGGCGCTTTCGAACTCAGCGCCATCGCCCTGGCCGGTGCCGCCGGTCTGAAACTGGGCTGGGCCTTGGTCGCCCCAGGGCGCCTGCCTCGGGCCGAGGCCTTGCGATTGGCGGCGCGCAAGAGTGTGCTGCTGGTCTGCGGGGTCATGCTGTTTCTGTTGATCGCGGCGTTTATCGAAGCCTATTGGTCGTCAATGACCGGTCCGTCGTACCAGACCAAATACCTGGCAGGCGCGGCGCTCTGGTTGCTGGTGGCGGTCTATCTCGTGTTTGCCGGACGTCGTCGCCATGCGCCTGAGTGACGCCACCGCGGTGATTCGCCCGCGCTCCACCTGGGAAGCCATGGACCTCGGCGTGCTCCTGAGCCAGCGCCACCGACGCCTGTTGATGACCAGTTGGGCCATGGTCACCTTGCCCATTTTCGCGCTGCTCAGTTGGGGATTCCGGGATTCGCCCGCGCTCGCCCTGTTCATTTTCTGGTGGCTGAAGCCGGCGTTCGAACGCCTGCCCTTGTACATCCTGTCCAAAGCCATGTTCGGCGAAACGCCCACGCTCAAGCAGGCCCTGCACCAATGGCCGCGCCTGCTCAAGCCGCAATTGCTGGCCAGCCTGACCTGGCGACGCCTGAGTCTGCACCGCAGTTTCGTAATGCCGGTGGTGCAACTCGAAGGGCTCGACGGACAACAACGCCAGCAGCGTCTACAGGTGCTGTTGCAGCGAGACGCCGGCACCGCACGCTGGCTGACGATCATCGGCGCGCACCTGGAGGGCGCGTTGTGGATCGGCTTGATGGTGCTGCTTTATCTACTCCTGCCACAGCAGGTCGCGCTCGACTGGAGCTGGCAGTCGCTGATCTCGGCGGCCACCCAGGACTGGCGTTGGCTGGAACACCTGACCAACGCCTTTTATGCACTGGTACTGGTGGTCTGGGAGCCGATCCATGTCGCCTGCGGCTTCAGCCTTTACCTGAACCGGCGCACCGTGCTGGAGGCCTGGGATATCGAACTGGTGTTTCGCCGAATGCGCCAGCGTCTGGTCAGTGCAAGCGCTGTCCTGTTGATCGCCGTGATTGTGCTGATGCCGACCACACACAGCGTATGGGCCGCCGAACCGGCCATTGCACCCGACAGCCCGCGCTTGCTGGCCCAGCCCCTGACCAGCCAGGCCTCCAGGGACAGCATCAAGACGATCCTCGAACAGCCCCCCTTCAAGAACCGGGAAACGGTCACGCGCTACCGCTTTGGCGAAGAGCAACCGAGTGCTGAAGCCGCGGACGATGGCAAGACACCGCAATGGCTGAAGGCGCTGTTGAAGCTGTTCGAGGGGCAACGCTTCGGGGCATTGGCGAGCCTGATTGAAATTCTGCTGTGGGGCATCGTCATGGGTGCCGTCGGCCTGTTGATCTGGCGCTATCGCGACTGGTTGCAGGCGTTCGTGAGCCTTCGACCGATCCCCGTCAACAAAGCCACGGGACCGTTACCGCAGCAGGCATTCGGCATGGACCTCAAGCCCGAATCCATGCCCGCCGACATCGCCGCCCACGCCGAAAGTCTTTGGCAGACTCATCCACGCCAGGCACTTGGTTTGCTTTATCGCGCCCTGCTCAGCCGTCTGTTGCACGACTTCAACATCGCGCTCAAGGCCGCCGACACTGAAGGCCAAGTGCTTCAGCGTGTCGAGCTATTGCAGCAACCGGCCTTGCTGGCCTACAGCAAAAACCTGACCGGGCACTGGCAAAACATGGCCTACGGTCATCGCCTGCCACCCGCTCAGGTGCAGCAGGAACTGTGTGACGGTTGGCGTGTTCTGTTCGGCCCGCAGGTGGTCCGTTGAACCGGCGCCGGGGCTCGATAGCCGGTGCATTGGTTGCCGTGTTGCTGGCAGCGCTGAGTGTTTATCTGTACCTCAAGGCAATCCCCTGGCAGACCGACATCGACCATGGTCCCTCCCCCGAAGCCAGGGCCAACCCATATCTGGCGGCGCAGCTGTTCCTGCGCAAGCAAGGCCTGAACGTCGACCGCGCCAATGGCCTCGACATCCTGCCCAGCCTCGACCCGCATCAACACAGCCTGCTGTTGCTGGCAGAGCGCGACAGCATGACCCCACGGCAGATCGACCAGGTGCTGAACTGGACCCGGGCCGGCGGGCGGCTTCTGTTCGTCGCCGAATCGCTGTGGGATGAAAAACTCGGCCATAGCAATGACCTGCTGCTCGATCGGGTGCAACTGCACCAATCCCTGAGCAAAGACCTCAAGGACCCGCCGCCGGGTGTCGGTGACGATCCGTACCCGCAACTGACCAGGCTCTATCTGGAAAACGAAGACGCCCCGGCCTATGCCGGTTTCGATACCGCGTTCCATCTCGAAGACCCGAAAAACCTCGCCCAGGCCTGGGCCAACAGCGCCAGGGCCACGCACCTGATGCAGCTTAAATACGGCCGCGGCTCGATCATCGTGGTCACCGATGCCGACTTGTGGAAAACCCCGGCCATCGACCAGTACGACAATGCCTGGCTGCTTTGGTACCTGACCGCCGACACACGTGTGACGCTGATCTTCAATACCGGTCACGACAGCCTGCCGACCTTGCTGCTGCGTTATTTCCCCCAGGCGCTGGTCGCGTTGTTCGCCTTGATCGGCCTGGGTTTCTGGCACTTCGGTGTGCGTCAGGGGCCATTGCTGGAACCGGCGCCGAAAGCGCGCCGGCAACTGCAGGAGCACCTGCGCGCCAGTGCCGACTTCCTGTTGCGCCGCAACGGTCAGGCCGGCCTGCTGCAAGCCTTGCAGCAGGACATCCTGCGGCGCATGCGGCGTCGCCATCCCGGCTTTGAACAACTCGCCGTTGCCGAACAATGGCTGGTGCTCGCGCGCCTGACCGGCCAACCCACACCCGCTATCAGCCAGGCCATGAGCCCGCGACCGAAGCAACGACTTACCAGCCTTGAATTCAGCCGTCTGGTCGCCCACCTGCAATCCTTGAGGAACGCCCTATGAGTCAATCGATCGAGCCCGACGCAGCGAGTCATGCCGCTCAGCAACGCCAGCGTGCCAGCCAGCTGGCCCAGGCCGTACGCCATGAATTGCAAAAAGCCTTGATCGGCCAGGACAGCGTGATCGACGACGTCCTGACGGCGCTGATCGCCGGCGGCCATGTGCTGCTCGAAGGTGTACCGGGCTTGGGCAAGACCCTGTTGGTGCGCGCCCTCGCTCGCTGCTTCGGCGGTGAATTCGCGCGCATCCAGTTCACCCCGGACCTGATGCCCAGCGACGTCACCGGGCACGCGGTGTACGACATGCAGACCGAGCAATTCAAACTGCGCAAAGGCCCGTTGTTCACCAACCTGCTACTGGCCGACGAGATCAACCGCGCCCCGGCGAAAACCCAGGCGGCGCTGCTCGAAGCCATGCAGGAGCGGCAAGTCACCCTCGAAGGCCGGCCATTGCCGATTGCGCAGCCGTTCATGGTGCTCGCCACGCAAAACCCGATCGAACAGGAAGGTACCTATCCGCTACCGGAAGCCGAACTCGACCGTTTCATGCTCAAGGTACGCATGGATTACCCCGACGCCGACCAGGAGTTGAACATGGTCCGTCAGGTCAGCCGCTCGACCCGGGCCGACATGCTCGATGTCCAACCGATGCGCACGTTGTTGCAGGCCAAGGATGTACTGGCCCTGCAACGCATCGCCAGCGACCTGCCGCTGGACGATCAGGTGCTCGATTACGCCGTGCGCCTGGCCCGCTCTACCCGCAACTGGCCGGGCCTGATCCTCGGCGCCGGGCCTCGGGCGTCCATTGCCCTGGTGCGATGTGCCAGGGCACGCGCCTTGTTGCGCGGCGGCGAGTTCGTGATTCCGGATGACATAAAAGGCTGCGCGCTGGCGGTGCTGCGCCATCGCGTACGCATCGCGCCGGAGCTGGATATCGAGGGCCTGGATGTCGATCAGGTACTCGGGCAGATGCTCGACCAAGTGCCGGCTCCGCGCCTGTGAAACCCTCGCGCCTCATGCTCGCCTGGCTGATGATGCTGCTGGCTTGCGCCATTGTGTCGGGCACTATGCAGGCGTTGGAGTTCACGGTTCCGGCGAATCTCATGGCGATCAACTGGGGGTTACTCCTGGCGTTGCTCGCCCTGGCACTGCTGGATGCGGTGCGTGTGAAGCGCTTGCGGTCGCCCCGACTGAAACGCCAGATACCCGGCAGCCTGGCGCTGGGTCGATGGAGCGAGGTGCAACTGACGGTCGAACACGACTTTCCCCAACCGCTGAACGTACAAGTTTTCGACCATGTGCCGCCGGGCCTGAGCTTCGAAAACCTGCCGCTGACGATTGAGCTGCAACCCGGCCAGCACAGTCTGGCCGGTTATCGCCTGCGCCCGCTCAAGCGCGGTCACTTCAGCTTCGAACGCTGCGAAATCAACCTGCCAAGCCCTTTGGGGCTCTGGTCGGACAGGCGTTTGCTCGACCTGCCCGATGCCACCCGCGTCTACCCCGACTTCGCCCGTCTCTATGAAGGACAACTACTAGCGGTGGACAACTGGCTCAGCCAGCTTGGCGTACGTCAGAAACAACGACGGGGCCTGGGCCTGGAATTCCATCAATTGCGCGAATTTCGTGAGGGCGACAGCCTGCGCCAGATCGACTGGAAAGCCACCGCCCGCCAGCGCACGCCGATTGCCCGGGAGTATCAGGACGAGCGCGATCAGCAGATCATCTTCATGCTCGACTGCGGCCGGCACATGCGCAGTCAGGATGATGAACTGTCGCACTTCGATCACGCCCTCAACGCCTGCCTGTTGCTCAGCTACGTCGCGCTGCGTCAGGGTGATGCGGTAGGCCTGAGCACCTTTGCCAGCGAACAGCCGCGCTACCTCGCGCCGGTAAAAGGCACCAGCCATCTCAACACCCTGCTCAATACCGTCTATGACTTGAACAGCAGCCAACGCAGCGCCGACTATCAAGCCGCGGCTACGCAACTGCTGGCACGGCAAAAACGCCGGGCCTTGGTGGTGCTGGTGACCAACCTGCGCGAGGAGGATGACGATGGGCTGCTCTCGGCTGTCAACCGCCTGAGCCAGCGGCATCAGGTGCTGGTCGCGAGCTTGCGTGAAGGCGTTCTCGACACCCTGCGTCAGTCACCGGTGCAGACCTTGCCCGAGGCGCTGGCCTATTGTGGGACCGTGGACTACCTGAATGCACGCGCCGAGCTCCATGAGCGCTTGAACGCTCATGGAGTATTGGTGCTGGATGCACGCCCCGGCGAGTTGGGGGCAGAGTTGGTGACTCGGTACCTGGGCTGGAAAAGAGCCGGACTCTGAGCAATCACTCACACTCGAGCTCCCATTGATCTCAGGCTGAAGCAGGCAACGGCAGAAAACTGAAGTACTGCTTCAACGCCTCCACCAATTGCCCATACTCCGGCGGTGCCCGTTGCAGGCTGAACCCGGCGTCGTAATGTTGGGGGGTCACGTCTTCGTGACACCACAGACAACAGGCCTGCAAATCGATGATCTGCTGGCCACCCTCGCTGGCGGGAATTTTCAGGCGCAGGTTGAAGTCGGCGCCAATCATCATCGGCAACGGGCTGATCAGCATCAGCCCGTCTTCAGAAACATTGCCAAGGTTGCCGATGGGTTTGCCCGTGATGCCGTTGAACACTTTCAAGAAGCACGGCAGTTGATGCCGCTCGATTCGGCGGTCGGTGAACATGTGCAATTTCGCTATGCCAGGCTCTTAAGCAGAGCCGCACTACTGCTTCGGAACGGGCATGCATCAAGTCTTTGCCCGCTCTCCCCGCTTCCGGTGCGCCAATCCTGACAGCGCTGAGTCCTGCTTGTGCCGGTCACAGGTGTTGCCCCGGTTGATCAGAGGCAAGGCTCTAAAACCGGTTCATTGGACTATAGCTCAGCACCGCCGGGGAGCCAGCGATCAGAGGGTACTACCATCAGAACTGCGTCCATCAGAACTGCGTCGGTTTAACGGCCGCCGCACTGCGCGTCGGATAGTGGCCCAGGCTCTGCAGGGTTTCAATGCGGGCATGGGCGCGGTAGGCGTACTCGCTCTGTGGATAAGACGCCATGATGAACTGATAGGTCTGAACCGCATCGATATACATCTTCTGCCGCTCCAGGCACAGGCCGCGCATCATCGACACTTCCGGCCACACGTAAGGCCGCGCGCGGCTGTCGCGTTCGACCTTGGACAGTTCGAGCATCACCTGCTCGCAATTGCCCCGGTCATAGGCGCTGTAGGCATTGTTCAAATGATGATTCATCGACCAACGGGTGCAGCCCGTGACGCTGAGGGCACTGAGGGCTAGGGCGGCAATGAGCACGAATCGCATGGGGGATCTCCTGTCTTGAACCCTGTATCGACCCGTGGTCGGAAATCTTCAGGCTGCCGGACGCAAAGTTGCAGGGTTCAATAAAGAAAGAAATAAGTAGTGCAAACGAACAATGACTACAGCATCGGAGCGTAGTAGCCTCACTCAGCGCTTGAACTCAGGAGTCTTTGCATGTCCGTCCGTCGTACCAAAATCGTCGCCACCCTTGGCCCGGCCAGTAACTCGCCGGAAGTTCTCGAACAGCTGATCCTGGCTGGCCTGGACGTCGCCCGCCTGAACTTCTCCCACGGCACCCCCGACGAGCACAAGGCTCGCGCGAAGCTGGTGCGTGACCTGGCCGCCAAGCACGGTCGCTTCGTCGCCCTGCTGGGTGACCTGCAAGGCCCGAAAATCCGTATCGCCAAATTCGCCAACAAGAAGATCGAGCTGAAGATCGGTGATCAATTCACCTTCTCCACCAGCCATCCTCTGACCGAAGGCAACCAGCAAGTGGTCGGCATCGACTACCCGGACCTGGTCAAGGACTGCGGTGTGGGCGACGAGCTGCTGCTCGACGACGGTCGCGTGGTGATGCGCGTCGATACTGCCACGGCCACCGAATTGCACTGCACCGTGACCATCGGCGGCCCGCTGTCGGACCACAAAGGCATCAACCGTCGCGGTGGCGGCCTGACCGCTCCGGCCCTGACTGAAAAAGACAAGGCCGACATCAAGCTCGCCGCGGAAATGGAAGTCGACTACCTCGCGGTGTCCTTCCCGCGTGACGCCGCCGACATGGAATACGCCCGTCAACTGCGCGACGAAGCCGGCGGCACTGCCTGGCTGGTGGCGAAGATCGAACGTGCCGAAGCCGTGGCCGACGACGAAACCCTCGACGGCCTGATCAAGGCGTCCGACGCGGTGATGGTTGCCCGTGGTGACCTGGGTGTGGAAATCGGCGACGCCGAGCTGGTGGGCATCCAGAAGAAAATCATTCTGCACGCACGCCGCCACAACAAAGCGGTGATCGTCGCGACCCAGATGATGGAGTCGATGATCCAGAACCCGATGCCGACCCGCGCTGAAGTGTCCGACGTAGCCAACGCCGTGCTCGACTACACCGATGCCGTGATGCTCTCGGCCGAAAGTGCTGCCGGCCTGTACCCGCTGGAAGCCGTCCAGGCCATGGCGCGTATCTGCATCGGTGCCGAAAAGCACCCGACCAGCAAGACCTCCAGCCACCGCATCGGCAAAGAGTTCGAGCGCTGCGACGAAAGCATCGCACTGGCGACCATGTACACCGCCAACCACTTCCCGGGCGTGAAAGCGATCATCGCCCTGACCGAAAGTGGCTACACCCCGCTGATCATGTCGCGCATCCGCTCCTCGGTGCCGATCTACGCGTTCACCCCACACCGCGAAGCCCAGGCTCGCGCGGCAATGTTCCGTGGCGTGTACACCATCCCGTTCGACCCGGCTTCCCTGGCGCCGAACGAAGTCAGCCAGAAGGCGATCGACGAGCTGGTCAAGCGCGGCGTAGTACAGAAAGGCGACTGGGTCATCCTGACCAAGGGCGACAGCTACCACACCACCGGCGGCACCAACGGCATGAAGATCCTGCACGTTGGCGACCCGATGGTCTGAGTGACCGGTTGCTGAAAAACAAAAGCCCTGCCATGTGAATGGCGGGGCTTTTTGTTTTCTGATCCTGACACGGTGTTGTTCTGGCTGGCCTCATCGCGAGCAAGCTCGCTCCCACAGGGTTTTGTATTGTTCACAAATCACATGATCGCCTCCGGAACCTGTGGGAGCGAGCTTGCTCGCGATGAGGCCGGCCCAGTCAGCGAAAGACTCAATGCCGCTTGATAAACCCGGTCAACGCCGCCAACGCCTCCGGCGATCTCAGCCGCTGGGTAAACAACGCCCCCTCCTCTTCAATAACCGTAAGCAACAGCTCCCGATCCGGCGCCTTCATCAGTTGCTTGCTGATGCGCACCGCTTCGGGAGGCAGCGACTCAAAGCGCAATGCCATCTCCCGCGCCTTGGCCAAGGCCTCCTCGCCACTGCCCAGCGCCTCGGACGCAATGCCCCACGCGGCCGCCTGTTCACCATTGAAAGCCTCACCGAGCAGCAACAACTGCGCCGCCCTGGCCTGCCCGAGCAGACGCGGCAGGATCAGGCTGGAGCCGAACTCCGGGCACAGGCCAAGGTTGACGAACGGCATGCGCAACCGGGCATCGCGGGCGACATAGACCAGATCGCAATGCAGCAACATCGTCGTGCCAATACCCACCGCCGCTCCGGCCACGGCGGCAATCACCGGTTTGCGGCATTCGAGCAGATTGAGCATGAACCGGAACACCGGGCTGTCGAGGCCGCTCGGTGGTTGCTGGATGAAATCGGCGATGTCGTTGCCGGCGGTAAAACATTCGGCAGAGCCGGTGATCAGCACGGCGTTGATCCCGGGGTCGCTGTCGGCGTGTTTCAGCGCCTCGGCCAAGTGGCTGTACATGGCGCGAGTCAGGGCGTTTTTCTTGTCCGGGCGATTCAGGCGCAGGGTCAACAGGCCGCGTTCGCGTTCAACTTCGATGGCATCGGTCAATGGCAGGTCTCGCGTCTGATAAGTCAGCGCTCAACCACGGGGCAGGAATACATCGGCCAGCAGTTGATTGCGCGGCAATCCCGCCAGATACAGGCGCCGGGCAAAGGCGTCGACACTGTCGGGGGCTCCGCAGAGTAAGGCCAGGGTTTGCCGCGAAACAAGCCGCAGTTGCGCCAAAGCCTCCGGTAACTCGGCCGGAGTCCACAGTTCGACACTCAGGTTCGCACGGCTGGCGGCCATGGCTTGCAGCGGTTTGGCCAGGTAGTGCTCATCGGCATCATGGGCCAGGTGGATGACGCGGATGGCGCCTTGGTGATCTTGCCGCAGGGCTTCGCGCAAGACGCCAAACAATGGCCCCAATCCGGTGCCGGCCGCCATCAGCCACAACGGCCGGGCGTGCCAGTCCGGATCGTAATGCAGGGCACCACCGCGCAGCTCACCGAGGCGGATCGGATCGCCGATGCGCAATTGCCTGGCGGCATCGCTGAATTCCCCGGGCTTGCGGCAATCGAGATGAAACTCCAGAAAGCGGTCTTCTTGCGGCAGGCTGGCGAGGGAATATGGCCGTGCCACACTGCCCGCCCACAACACCAGGTGCTGGCCGGCGCCATAGCGTAACGGTCGCTGGGGGATTACGCGCAGACGCAGGACCGTGGCGCTCAACCAATCGACGGCAGCCACTTCGGCCGGTCGGCCATCGGTCTGCGGGTCGAAGGCGTGCACCTGCAAGTCCTCGACCACCTGGCACTGGCACGCCAGGCGCCAGCCCTGATCTCGCTGGTGTGCACTCAAGGCATCCGGGCGGCTGTCGCTCGGCAGGCCCTGCACACATTGCACCAGGCACGCATGACAACTGCCGGCGCGGCAACTGTAGGGCACCGGCACGCCATTCTGGTTCAGCGCGTCGAGCAGATTGCTGCCCGTCGCCACCGACCAGCGAAGTTCACCGACCCGCAGCTCAGGCATCGACGTTCTCCCACGCCGCCGCGCATCGATTGCGCCCGTCACGCTTGGCGCGATAGAGCGCCTGATCGGCCTGTTGCAAGGCGTCATCGAGGTCGTCGCCCAGCTCCAGCAGGGTCATGCCGGCGGACAGGCTGAGGTTGCGCACATTCAGGCCGATCAACTCGACATCGGTGAACGCGATGCGCAGCCGTTCGCAGCACGAAGTCAAACGGTCGGCATCACAATCGGGCAGCAGCACTACGAACTCTTCACCGCCGTAACGGGCCAGAACGTCACCGTCGCGCAGGCACGCGGTGGCAACGCCGGCAAAGGCTTGCAGCACCTGATCGCCGGCGGCATGGCCGTGCAGGTCATTGATGCGCTTGAAATGGTCGAGGTCGATCAGCGCCAGGCCGTGCACCACATCGGCGTCCATGGCATTCAACTCGCGGGAAGCCAGGCGCAGGAAATGCCGGCGATTGAACAGGCCTGTGAGCTCGTCGGTGGCCACCAGGTCTTCGAGCTGGCGCATCATCCCGCGCAAGGTGTCCTGGTGCGCCTGCAACGCAAATCGTCGCTGGCGCATGCGTTGTCGCGAAGCCTGGACATAGCGGGCATACAGCACCAGCCAAACCAGGACGATGAGCAGTACACAGACCTGGAGCGCCGCCATGGCCGGATCAGGCAGCTGGAGGTGGTAGCCCTCCCACAGCGTGATCGCACTGAAGCTGAAGAACACCAGCAGCGCGCATCGTACTAAAGACCGCCGCGACAGATGGAACAGGCCGAACAGCAGGATCAGCACGTAAAACACCAGAAACGCACCCCGGGCTTCGTCCAGATGGGCGATCAGCCAGGTTTGCCACCCCAGCCCCAGCAACACTTGCGCCTCGGTCAGGCTGGGGTCGGCGAAACTCAGGTTACTGCCGCTGTAAAACACCGCGAACAAGGCGGCCTGACTGACCACCACCAGCACGCTGCCGATGACGACACTGGAAAGCGGCGCGTTGTAGTGACCGGTAAAAAAAGCCAGCCACAGCAACAGCAATGCCAGGGCATAGGTGCCGGCCGCGAGGATGAAACGTTTGAGCAACAAGCGCTGGATGGCGTTATGGGTCAATCGTAGATTCACCGAATGAAAGGAGACTGACAGAGCGTCCTACTCTACAGACCGAATGTCACTTTAGTGGCGTGGCCGATAAATGACCATTCAATTTTCGTCAGGCCGAAAACGTTTGCCAACGCCATGCCGTTGTAGGAGCAGGCTTGCCAGCGAAGGCGTCCTCGCAGGCGATACGGTTGGCGGCTGATCCACCGCTTTCGCTGCGATGCGGCGACCCGACAAGCCAGCTCCTACAGGGGGCGAGTACGACAATGAGACCAAGGTTTGACCACTGGCGCGTGTGCCCTTCACCGAGGCGCGGTATACTGCCGCGCCTTTTTAGCGTCGCGCCAGCTTGCCCGGCGTGCCTTGAAAGGTGCTTGCAACCGACCGATGCACCCAAGCTGCAAGCACCTTATTGAATGTTCCCGTCTTTTAGAGGAGCGCGACTCATGACCGTGATCAAGCAAGACGACCTGATTCAGAGCGTTGCCGACGCCCTGCAGTTCATTTCCTACTACCACCCCGTGGATTTCATCCAGGCGATGCACGAAGCCTACCTGCGCGAAGAATCGCCAGCGGCCCGCGACTCGATGGCACAGATCCTGATCAACTCGCGCATGTGCGCCACCGGCCACCGTCCGATCTGCCAGGACACCGGCATCGTGACCGTGTTCGTGCGTGTCGGCATGGACGTGCGTTGGGATGGCGCCACCATGGGCCTGGACGACATGATCAACGAGGGCGTACGTCGCGCCTACAACCTGCCGGAAAACGTCCTGCGCGCTTCGATCCTCGCCGACCCGGCGGGCGCTCGCAAGAACACCAAGGACAACACCCCGGCCGTTATCCACTACTCCATCGTTCCGGGTAACACCGTGGAAGTGGACGTGGCGGCCAAGGGCGGCGGCTCCGAGAACAAGTCGAAAATGGCCATGCTCAACCCGTCCGACTCGATCGTCGACTGGGTGCTGAAAACCGTTCCGGAAATGGGCGCCGGCTGGTGCCCACCGGGCATGCTCGGCATTGGCATCGGCGGCACGGCCGAGAAAGCCGCGGTCATGGCCAAGGAAGTGTTGATGGAATCCATCGACATCCACGAGCTCAAAGCCCGTGGCCCACAGAACCGCATCGAAGAAATGCGTCTGGAGCTGTTCGAGAAGGTCAACCAGTTGGGCATCGGTGCCCAGGGCCTCGGTGGCCTGACCACCGTGCTCGACGTCAAGATCATGGACTACCCGACCCATGCCGCCTCGCTGCCGGTGTGCATGATCCCGAACTGCGCCGCCACCCGTCACGCGCACTTCGTGCTCGACGGTACAGGTCCGGCCTCGCTGGAAGCGCCACCGCTGGACGCCTACCCGGAAATCGTCTGGGAAGCCGGGCCGTCGGCCCGTCGCGTCAACCTCGACACCCTGACCCCGGAAGAAGTGCAGAGCTGGAAACCGGGCGAAACCGTCCTGCTCAACGGCAAGATGCTCACGGGTCGCGACGCTGCGCACAAACGCATGGTCGAGATGCTGAACAAGGGCGAAACCCTGCCGGTGGACCTCAAGGGGCGCTTCATCTACTACGTCGGCCCGGTCGATCCGGTCGGTGACGAAGTGGTTGGCCCGGCAGGTCCTACCACCGCGACGCGGATGGACAAGTTCACCCGTCAGATCCTCGAGCAGACCGGTTTGCTGGGCATGATCGGCAAATCCGAGCGCGGCCCTACCGCGATCGAAGCGATCAAGGACCACAAGGCCGTTTATCTGATGGCAGTGGGCGGCGCGGCTTACCTGGTGGCGCAAGCGATCAAGAAGTCCCGCGTAGTCGCTTTCGCCGAACTGGGCATGGAAGCGATCTATGAGTTCGACGTAAAAGACATGCCGGTGACCGTTGCGGTCGACAGCAAGGGCGAGTCGGTACACATCACCGGTCCTGCCATCTGGCAGAAAAAGATCAGTGAAAGCCTGGCGGTGGAAGTGCAATAAACAGCACTGCCCCCTGAAAAAAACCGGCCGGTCGGCAACGACAGGCCGGTTTTTTTTTGGGGCTGGCAAAAATCTGATTCCACAAACGACCAACGCATTGAAACCACCGTCAGCGCATGGTTTCCAGCGAGTGATGAACACTTTCCCCATGGTATGGTGCTCCCCCCTATTTTCGTCTGTTGTTCTGAGCATGCTGCTGACTTCCCGATCCCTACGCCTGGCGCTCTACACCCTGTTGATCATCGCCGGTGCCGCCCTCGCCGCCACGCTGGCCATGCGCCACGCCGTGCGCCAGTCAATGGTTGAAGACGCTGGCCGCGCCAATCAGCAATTGGCGTTGTACGCCACGTCCCTGCATACCCTGATCGAACGTTACCGTGCCCTGCCCGCCGTGCTGGCGCTGGATCCGGAACTGCGCTCGGCGCTCAAGGGGGCGGTGAGCCCGGAGCAGCAGGATGCCTTGAACCGCAAACTGGAAAAGATCAACGGCGCCGCCGAATCCTCGACCCTGGAATTGCTCGACCGCAGCGGCCTCGCCATCGCGGCGAGCAACTGGCGTTTGCCCAGCAGTTATGTCGGCCACAACTACGGATTCCGTCCCTATTTCAACCAGACCCGCACCCAAGGCACCGGGCGCTTTTATGCCGTGGGTGTGACCAGCGGGATTCCCGGCTACTTCCTCTCCAGCGCAGTCAGTGATGATGGCGGCCAGTTCCTCGGCGCCATGGTGGTGAAACTGGAGTTTCCCGAACTGGAGCGGGAGTGGCGTCAGGGCAGCGACACGCTGCTGGTCAGCGACGCACGGGGGATCATCTTCATCGCCAACCAGCCGGGCTGGCGCTATCGCCTGCTCAAGCCGCTGAGCGACAGCGATCACGCCGAACTCAAGACCACCCGCCAATACGACAAGCAGCCGCTGACGCCGCTCGAGTTTCAATCGTTGCGGCGCTTCGACGACAACAGTGACCTGGCTCGGGTCGACGGCCCGGACGGCAAGGCGGATTATCTGTGGGAGTCCCTGCCGCTGAGCACCGAGGGCTGGACCCTGCACCTGCTGCGTCGCCCGCAGGTCCCCTTCGAAGACAGCCGCAACGCCGCGCTTGCCGCGGCCGGGTTGTGGCTGACCCTGGTGTTCCTGTTGCTGTTTCTCAACCAGCGCTGGCGCCTGGCGAAAATGCGCCAGCGCAGTCGCGAAGAACTCGAACGATTGGTAGAAGAACGCACCCGCGACCTGCGCACCGCCCAGGAAGGCCTGGTGCAATCGGCCAAACTCGCGGCACTGGGGCAGATGTCCGCCGCCCTGGCCCACGAAATCAACCAGCCGCTCACCGCCCAGCGCATGCAGTTGGCAACCTTGCGCCTGCTGCTCGACCACGGCCGCGTCGACGACGCCTACAAGGCGCTCAAACCGGTGGATGAGATGCTCACGCGCATGGCCGCCCTCACCGGCCACCTGAAAACCTTCGCCCGCAAAAGCCCCAGCGGTTTGCGCGAACGCCTGGACCTGGCGGCGGTGGTGGACCAGTCGCTGCAACTGCTCGACACAAGGCTGCGCGACGAACAGGTCAGCACGGTGCTGCACCTGACTCGCCCGGCCTGGGTGCGTGGCGATGCGATTCGCCTGGAACAGGTGCTGATCAATCTGCTGCGCAACGCCCTCGATGCGATGCAGGACAAACCCTGCAAACGCCTGGAAATCCGCCTCGAAGCCGACGAGCAATTGTGGCGCCTGAGCGTGATCGACAACGGTGGCGGTATCGCCGAAGAAAACCTGTCCAAGGTCTTCGATCCGTTCTTCACCACCAAACCGGTCGGTGAAGGCTTGGGCATCGGGCTGGCCGTATCGTTTGCCATCGTTCACGAATCCGGCGGGCGCCTGAGTGCCGGCAATCATGACAAAGGTGCCGTGTTTACCCTGACCCTGCCTATTGACCTTGAGGTGCATGAAGCATGCTGAACTCAGTGATCGTGGTCGACGACGAAAGCAGCATCCGCAGTGCCGTCGAGCAATGGTTGAGCCTGTCGGGTTTCGAGGTGCAGCTGTTCAGCCGCGCCGATGAATGCCTGGCGCAATTGCCCAGGCATTTTGCCGGGGTGATTCTCAGCGACGTGCGCATGCCCGGCATGACCGGCCTGGAACTGCTGGCCGAAGTACAACGCCGGGATGCCGATTTGCCGGTGATCCTGCTGACCGGCCACGGTGATGTACCAATGGCCGTCGAGGCCATGCGCGACGGTGCCTACGATTTCCTCGAAAAACCCTTCAGCCCGCAAACCCTGCTCGGCAGCCTGCGCCGCGCCCTCGACAAGCGCCGGCTGGTGCTGGAAAACCGCGCGTTGCACGAAGAGGCGGACAACCGCGCCAAGCTGGATGCCACGTTGCTCGGGGTGTCCCGGGGGTTGCAGACCCTGCGTCGGCAGGTGCTGGACCTGGCAGCACTGCCGGTCAACGTACTGATCCGTGGCGAAACCGGCAGCGGCAAGGAACTGGTCGCCCGCTGCCTGCACGACTTCGGACCGCGAGCCGACAAGCCCTTTGTCGCACTCAACTGCGCGGCCATCCCCGAGCAATTGTTCGAGGCCGAGCTGTTCGGTCACGAGAGCGGCGCGTTCACCGGGGCGTCCGGCAAGCGCATTGGCAAACTCGAATACGCCGACGGCGGTACGCTGTTTCTCGATGAAATCGAAAGTATGCCGCTGGCCCAGCAAGTGAAACTGCTGCGGGTATTGCAAGAGCAAAAGCTTGAACGACTGGGTTCGAACCAGAGCATCCGCGTGGACCTGCGCATCATCGCCGCGACCAAACCGGACCTGCTCGATGAAGCGCGGGCCGGACGTTTTCGCGAAGACCTGGCCTATCGCTTGAACGTCGCAGAACTACGCCTGCCGCCCTTGCGCGAACGCCGGGAAGACATTCCGCTGCTGTTCGAATCGTTTGCCCAAAACGCCGCCGAACGCCTGGGACGTAAATTTCCACCATTGAGCGGCGCGCAATTGAGTCACCTGCTGAGCCACGACTGGCCGGGCAACGTGCGCGAACTGGCGAACGTCGCCGAGCGTCAGGTATTGGGCTTGGGTGAGCCGCAGCCCTTGGGCATCGAGCCCGGCCAGTCACTGGCAGCGCAGCAGGAAGCGTTCGAAGCGCAATGCCTGCGTGCCGCGCTGACCCGGCACAAGGGCGATGTGAAAGCGGTGCTCGAAGAACTGCAACTGCCGCGCCGGACCTTCAATGAAAAGATGCAGCGGCATGGGTTGAGTCGGGAGATGTTTTTGTAGGGCCTGAACCGGCCCCTTCGCTGGCAAGCCAGCTCCTACAGTGGATCTGTGAGCACCGCACATTGAAGGAGCTGGCTTGCCAGCGAAGAGGCCGATACAGACAACACACGCCCAAAACAGATAGGCAATTTTTCGCTCATCACTCACTTGCAATAAGCGGATTCCCGCTCACCAAAACACCCTACCCCCCTCTAAACCGCCCCTCTCCCCCTTGGCACAGCTCCTGCTATAGCTCCCGCAGGCTGCGTTTATTCGCGCTCCACAAAAACAATTAAATGAAGGATCCTTCAATGGATAACTCCAACTCCCTGCCGCTTGGGTCGGCTGCCGCGCCGGCCAAAGCAAGAACCACCGCCAGTCGCATCAAATCGATTTTCAGCGGTTCCGTCGGCAACATGGTCGAGTGGTACGACTGGTACGTCTACGCCGCCTTCTCCCTGTATTTCGCCAAGACCTTCTTCCCCAAAGGCGACACCACCGCCCAGTTGCTCAACACCGCCGCGATCTTCGCCGTGGGCTTCCTGATGCGCCCGATCGGTGGCTGGCTGATGGGGCTGTATGCCGACAAGGTCGGACGCAAAAAGGCCCTGATGGCCTCGGTGTACCTGATGTGCTTCGGCTCGCTGCTGATCGCCCTGAGCCCGAGCTATGAAGTCATCGGCATCGGCGCGCCGATCCTGCTGGTGTTCGCGCGCTTGCTGCAAGGCCTGTCGGTGGGTGGCGAATACGGCACCTCCGCCACCTACCTCAGCGAGATGGCGACCAAGGAGCATCGCGGCTTCTACTCCAGCTTCCAGTACGTGACCCTGATCTCCGGCCAGCTCATCGCCCTGGCGGTGCTGATTGTCCTGCAGAACTTCCTGACCACTGAGGAGCTCTACACCTGGGGCTGGCGCATCCCGTTCGCCATCGGCGCGCTGTGTGCCGTGGTGGCGTTGTACCTGCGTCGCGGCATGGAAGAGACCGAGTCCTTCACCAGGAAAGAAAAAGCCAAGGAAAGCGCGATGCGCACCTTGCTGCGCCACCCCAAGGAACTGATGACCGTGGTCGGCCTGACCATGGGCGGCACCCTGGCGTTCTACACCTACACCACGTACATGCAGAAATACCTGGTGAACACCGTCGGCATGAGCATTTCCGACTCCACCACCATTTCCGCCGCCACACTGTTCCTGTTCATGTGCCTGCAACCGGTCATCGGCGGGCTGTCGGATAAAATCGGTCGCCGGCCGATCCTGATTGCCTTCGGCATCCTGGGCACCCTGTTCACCGTGCCGATCCTCACCACCCTGCACACCATCCAGACCTGGTGGGGCGCGTTCTTCCTGATCATGGCGGCGCTGATCATCGTCAGTGGCTACACCTCGATCAATGCCGTGGTGAAAGCCGAACTGTTCCCGACCGAAATCCGCGCCCTGGGCGTGGGCCTGCCGTACGCACTGACCGTATCGATCTTCGGCGGCACCGCTGAATACATCGCGCTGTGGTTCAAGAGCATCGGCATGGAGACGGGCTACTACTGGTACGTGACCGCGTGCATCGCCGTGTCGTTGCTGGTGTACGTCACCATGAAAGACACCCGCAAGCATTCGCGGATTGTCACGGACTGACCGCCACCGACGCTCACTGCAACGGTGGGCGCAAAGGCCTCAAAACCTGTAGGAGCAAGCTTGCTCGCGATGGACGCCAACGATGACGCGCGAATCCTGGAGAAATGCGGTGTCCTTGAGTTCTTCGCGGGCAATCGAGCGTCGACCGGCTGCTCCTACAGTGATCTTCATCTGACTGGAAATCTGCGGCGGGTGCTTGCACCATGAGTGTCTCACGCAAGCTCTGGAACACTGCCCATGCCCGACGACATCCACTTCTACGAACCCGCCCATGGCCACGGCCTGCCCCACGATCCGTTCAACGCCATCGTTGGCCCGCGCCCCATCGGCTGGATCTCTTCACACAATGCCGAGGGCCACTTGAACCTGGCGCCCTACAGTTTCTTCACCGCCTTCAACTACATTCCGCCGATCATCGGGTTTTCCAGCATCGGACGCAAAGACAGCCTGAACAACATCGAGCAGACTGGCGAGTTCGCCTGGAACCTGGCCACCCGGCCGCTGGCCGAGCAGATGAACCAGAGCTGCGCCATGGTCGGGCCCGAGGTCAACGAATTCGAACTGGCCGGGCTGACGACTGTAGCCTCGAAGGTCATTCAGGTGCCACGGGTGGCCGAGAGCCCGGTGTCCTTCGAGTGCAAGGTCACGCAGATCATCCAGTTGCAACGGGCGGACGGCAATGTGGTGCCCAGCTGGCTGATCCTCGGCGAAGTGGTCGCCGTGCATATCGCCAAATGGCTGTTGAAGGACGGGATATACGACACCGCCGCGGCAGAACCGATTCTGCGCGGCGGCGGGCCAGCGGATTATTTCCAGCTGGGGCCTGAGGCGTTATTCAAGATGTACCGCCCGGGGCGGTGAGAATCACCAGAGCAGGTCGGTGTTTTCCTTGACGTCCTTGAGGTGGGTCAGTTCTTTGGCGGCCGCGTCATCGGCCTCGTGAGCGGTCTTGAAGATCCGGCCTTCCAGCACTTTGTGAAAACGCGGGGCGCCGGATCCACCCAGCGCTTTGACGGCGATAGCGGCGTAGTAACCACCACCCTCGCCCGGTACTGGTACTACAGCGGAAACAGCTTCGAAGTGATCAAAGGCTTTACGTGCCATGTCGCGCATCCTGGCTGGTTGAGAATGCCGTCATTAAACCCTCAACCGGCCAGTTTGTGTACCGCCGCTGCGGACCGATCGAGGGCCTGCGCCGCAGAGACATCCTTGAAGGTGTGGAAATCCAGGCTGTTGACCACCAGCTCCTGCACCAGCTCGGCAAAAACCTCCATCGCCGGCGTGCTGAAGTACGCGGTCATGGCCTGTTGATTGCTCCAGAAACCGGAGACCAGCCACAATTGCGGATCGCACTGCGAATGCTGCAAGGCAAAGCTCAGGCAGCCAGGCGCTGCGCGGGACGGTTCGATCAGGGCGCTGAGGCGTACACCGAGTTCTGCCGAGCGCCCGGCGCGCGCTCGAACGAAGGCCATATGACTGACAGGGATTTGCGTAGACATGGTTCAACCCTCCCGGGGAGTCGTGTGGCAGCCGGGGGACGGGCTGCGACAGGATCAAAGGTTAAGGGCCGCGACGCCTGTCTCGTTAGTCGATTCCTGCTGGCGCGTTGCACAATCCTGCGAAACTGCTCAGCTACCTGTAACAAACTGTTAGGGTTATGTCCCTGTAGGCGCTGCCGAAGGCTGCGATCTTTTGATTTTCTTTTTTAGATCAAAAGATCGCAGCCTTCGGCAGCTCCTACAGGGGTTTGCCGGTGAGTAGAGTCGCCGAGTAGGCGAAGGGATAGAAGCCATCCCGTGCAGAATCAGGCAAGCATCCGGCAGGATGTGTCTACCGCTGCCACTTGCACAAACTTATGCTCTGCTCCATTCCTTCCATGCCTTGCCGAGGATGCCGCGCATGTCGTCACTCGATCACTTTCAAGTTCCGCTGGACACCGACATGGAAAAGCAGCGCGCGGAACTGGCGGCGATCATCCGTCGCAACACCGTCGAAGATGGCAGTTATGCCACGGCCATCGGCTCGCTGTTCATGTCCCGCCACAGCCAGTCCCACGAGTTTGCCCCGGTACTCGCGCAACCGGCGCTGTGCATCATGGCCCAGGGGCGCAAGGAAGTTCAGTTGGCCAACGAGTACTTCAACTACGACCCGTTGAACTACCTGGTGGTCTCGGTCTCGATGCCGCTCAGTGGACGAGTGGTGGATGTCTCGGCCGAGGAACCGATCCTGGCCTTGCGCCTGGACATCGACCCGACGGAAATCACCGCACTGATCGCCGACGCCGGCCCCCTCGGCGTGCCCTCCCGGCCGACCGGGCGCGGGCTGTATGTTGAACGGCTCGACACCGCCATGCTTGATGCGGTGCTGCGTCTGGCACGGTTGCTGGACACACCGAAAGACATCGCCATGCTGGCGCCGCTGATTCGTCGGGAGATCCTCTATCGACTGTTACGCAGCAAACAGGGACATCGGCTGTACGAAATCGCCATCGCCAACAGCCAGAGCCATCGCATCAGCCAGGCGATCAAATGGCTCAACGGCAACTTTGAACAACCGTTGCGCATCGATGATCTGGCCAGGGAAGTGAACCTGAGCGTGTCGACGCTGCATCACCGCTTCAAGGCGATGACGGCGATGAGTCCGTTGCAGTATCAGAAGCAGTTGCGCCTGCAGGAAGCACGGCGGCTGATGCTGGCCGAAGGGCTGGAAGCTTCGGCGGCGGGGTATCGGGTCGGGTATGAAAGCCCGTCGCAGTTCAGCCGTGAGTACAGCCGGTTGTTCGGGGCGCCGCCGTTAAGGGATCTGGCGCGGTTGCGGTTGTCAGTTTGATCCAGAGTTTTTGTTGGTTGTGCCGGCCCCATCGCGAGCAAGCTCGCTCCCACAGTATTGTGTGGCGTTCACAAAACCTGTGGGAGCGAGCTTGCTCGCGATGGGGCCAGTTCAGGCAATACAAACCCTGGATCAGGCCCCGAGTACCCGGCAAGCCTCCACCGGCAAGGTCACCGACACCGGATGCCCAACGCTCAGGCCAAAGCCCTGACACGGTGTGCTCAGCGCGGTAAACGACACCCCGGAACACTCCACCGTGGTCTCGATGGTTGCGCCGATATCGCGCACGAACGTCACCTTGCCCAGCAAGCGGTTGCCCGCGGTCGCCTGCGGAGCCGACAGTTGCAGGTCTTCCGGGCGAATCAGCATTTTCACTTTCGCGCCGGCCACGATACTGCTGCAGATCGGCACTTGCAGCGCATCGCCCCCCGGCAAGCTGACCTTGCCGTTACCCAGCACCGTGGCCGGGAAGATATTGCCCGAGCCGATGAAGTCCGCGACGAACTCGTTGGCCGGGTGGCGGTAGATCTCGATCGGCGTGCCCACCTGCTGCACCTTGTGCTCACCCAGTACGACCACGATATCGGCCATGGTCATGGCCTCGCGCTGGTCGTGGGTGACCATGATGGTGGTGATGTTCAGGCGTTGTTGCAGTTGACGGATTTCCACCTGCATCGACTCGCGCAGCTTGGCGTCCAGTGCCGACAGCGGCTCGTCGAGCAGGAGGATTTTCGGATGCGAAGCAATTGCCCGGGCAATCGCCACACGCTGGCGTTGCCCGCCGGACAGTTTGGCCACCGGGCGATTGATCATCTGTTGCAGCTGGATCAGTTCCAGCAACTCCACCACCCGCGCCTGCTGGTCAGCCTTGCTGACCCCGCGCAGTTTCAGCGGATAGGCGATGTTCTCCCCCACCGTCATATGCGGGAACAACGCCAGGGACTGGAACACCATGCCGAAATTGCGCAGGTGCGCCGGGGTGTTGCCGATGTCTTCACCGTCCAGGCGGATTTCGCCGCCGGTCAGGGTTTCAAGGCCGGCAATCATGCGCAGCAAGGTGGTTTTGCCGCAGCCCGAAGGGCCGAGGAAACACACCAGCTTGCCCTCGGGCAAATGCAGGTTCACATCCGTTACCGCGCAGGCCGAGCCGTAATGTTTCTCGACGTTTTCCAGAATCAGACCAGACATGTGAATCACCTCAAGAAATCAGAACGAAACGCCACCTTCACCAACCAGCTTCTCCAGCGCCCAGATCAGGACGAAGTCGATCAGCACGATCAGCACGGCAAACGAAAATACGGTTGGGTCGAGCGAGGACACGGTGCGGCTGTACATCCAGATCGGCACGGTCATCACATCGATGGTGTAGAGGAAGTAGGTCACGGTGAATTCGTTGAACGAGACGATGAACGCCAGCAGCATGCCCGCCAGGATCCCCGACTTCATCAACGGCACCACCACATCGACAATCGCCCGCAGCGGTGAAGCGCCGAGCATTTGCGCAGCCTCTTCGACTTCGCTGCCGATGGAGAGCATCGCCGCGGTGCAGTTCTTCACCACGAACGGCAACGCGAGGATCACGTGGGCAATCACCAGGCGCGAAGTGGTTATCTGGAACGGCAGGCTGTCGAACACCAGCAGCAACGCCAGCCCCAATACCACCATCGGGAACACCAGTGGCAACGACATCAGTTGCAGCGCCACGGCCTTGCCGCGGAACTCGCAACGGGTCAGCGCGTAGGCCGCCGGCACCGCTATGATCGTGGCGAAAATCATGGTCAGGCACGACACCAGCAGGCTGGTGCTCATGGCTTTGCCCAGGCTCAGCACGTCACTGGCGTCCGGCGACACAAAGGTGTGCCAGGCGGCCTTGTACCATTGCAGGCTGTAGCTGCTCGGCGGGAAGTCGAGGTTCGACGCGCCGCTGAACGACATCACGATCATGGTCAGGATCGGCAAGACCGCCAACAGCAGGATGAAGCCCGAGAGGATGCCGGCAAACTTGCCGGTATCACCCGGCAACAGCGACTGGCGCTTCTTGGTCAGGGTACTCATTGCGAAGCCTCCAGCATGCGGCGACGACGGCCAGTGATGTATTCGGACAGGGTCATGATCGCGAGTGTGGTGACGATCAGCACCACACCGGCAGCGGATGCGGCGGGCCAGTTCATCAGCGGGGCGATCTGGTCATGCACCATCACCGCCAGCATCGGCACGCGCCGGCCACCGAGCAGCAACGGCACCACGAAACTGCTGGCGTTGTAGGCGAACACCAGGGTCGCACCGGTAATGATCCCCGGCAGACTCATCGGCAATACCACCTGGCGGAACACCTGGAAGCGACTGGCGCCCAGGGTCGCGGCGGCTTCTTCGTAACTGCGGGCGACGCCGCGCATGGCGCTGGCAATCGGCAACACGGCCAGCGGGAAGGCGGTTTGCACCAAGCCCATCAGCACACCGTTCTGGTTGTACAACAGCATGATCGGGCGCTTGATCAGGCCCAGGCCCATCAGGGTCTGGTTGAGCATGCCACCGGGACCGAGGATCACCAGCCAGCCGTAGCTTTGCAGCAGCAGGTTGACCAGCAAGGGCAGCAACACCGCCGCAAGGAAGATCCGTCGCACGAACGGCGATGTCAGGCGCGACATGGTGTAGGCCACCGGGATCGCCAGAATCACTGCGATCACCGCGCTGATCAGCGCCAGGCGCAGGGTCAGCATCAGCGACTTGAGGTAATAGGGTTCCAGCAACTGGGCGTAACTGGCCAGGCTGAACCCTGACCATTCCGCGCCTTTGGTGCCCACGCTCATGCGCAGTACCAAGAGG
Source organism: Pseudomonas sp. A-B-19 (assembly GCF_019947515.1). NCBI lineage: Bacteria > Pseudomonadati > Pseudomonadota > Gammaproteobacteria > Pseudomonadales > Pseudomonadaceae > Pseudomonas > Pseudomonas sp. A-B-19. The sequence continues at coordinate 94,853 of NZ_JAGYGN010000021.1, read as the reverse complement.
CTCGCGGCAATCAGTACGCCAAGAAACAGCATCGACGGCGAGAGAAAAAACCAGGCGCGCGTCGTTGGCGAAACACCCCGAGCAGTGCGCACGGGGGCGGCACTCACCGGATGAGTCAGAGGTTGGTGTTCCATAGCAAAGGGTCTCGTCAATGGAAAGCAGCTGACAGACACAAGACTCAAGGTCACTTTGCCCCCCTGTGGGAGCGAGCTTGCTCGCGATGACTGCTTGTCTGTCGCCAATGATGTCGACTGACACTCCGCTATCGCGAGCAAGCTCGCTCCCACAGGGGATCTTCAGTGTTTGAAGACCCTGTGTACGTCACTCGATCAGGAAGAAAAGATTTCCGTGTAACGACGAATCCACTGGTCATGCACCGTCGCCAGGAAGGCGTTGTCGTGCATGATCGCCTTCTCGGCAATCTGCTCCGGCGTGAGGATGTACGGGCTCTTGCGCGCTTCGGCGGAGATGATCGCCTTGGCGTTGACCGGGCCGTTATAGATGTCTTCAGCCATCTTGCCCTGCACCAGCGGGTCCAGAGAATGGTTGATGAAGGCGTAGGTCATGTCGGTATCGCCCGGACGGTTCTTCGGCATCACCGACAGCATCAGGTCGGTGTAGAAACCTTCCTTCATGCCGAACGTGGCGCCCAGGCCGTAGTTCGGATCGCGGATCTGTTTCGGGAAGAACGCAGGGGCGTACAGACCGCCCATGTCCAGGGAACCGGTGCGGAACAGTTCGGCGATCTGGTTCGGGTTTTCACCCAGGGTCACGACACGATCCTTCAGCTCGGCGAGCTTCTTGAAGCCAGGTTCAATGTTGTGTTCGTCACCACCGGCCAGTTTGGCGGCGATGATGATCAGGTCCATGGCCTCGGTCCAGTTCGGCGGCGGCAGGAAGATGTTCGGGGCCAGTTCGGCGTCCCACAGGGAGGCGTAGCTGTCCGGCGCCTGTTTCTGGGTGCGGGTGCTATAGACCAGGCTGTTGCACCACAGCAGGTAACCGATACCGTGGCCATTGGCGCCGGTGCGGTACTTCTCCGGTACATCGACGAGGTTGGGAATGCGGTTGAGGTCGGGCTTTTCCAGCAGGTTGGCGGCGGCCAGACCTTCGGCGCCGACGCCTGCCAGGGTGATGACGTCGTATTGCGGACGATCACCACCGGCCTTGAGTTTGGCGACCATTTCCGAGGTACTGCCGGTGCGGTCAGCGATGACCTTGCAGCCGTACTTGTCTTCGAAGGTCGCGGCGATGTTGCGCAGTGCAGCCAGGCCGGTGTCATCGGACCAGGTCAGCAAACGCAGGGTCTTGCCGGCAAAACGTGTGTCGCTGGCATTGGCCTTGATGAACGGCATGCTCATGGCTGCCGCTGCAACCGAGGCTACGCCCACGGTCTTGATGAATTGACGTCTGTTCAGATCATGCTCGCCCATTACGGACTCCCTTTGTTTTTGTAGGTATAAGGCAGGTCGAAACTGTTGCATCCGCGCCACCGGAACAGCGTTATCCCCCGTATTTTCGGGGGTTTGGCTGAGCCGGCGAGTTCATCCTGAGGTCGTGTAAAACACCTGACTATCGATAAAAACTCATTGAAGCCATGACGCCAGCGCATGCCTCTTGTGTAGGAGCGAGCTTGCTCGCGATGGGTGCACTGGCGCCGCGTACATTCAGGTGCCCCACGTCATCGTTGACGTCCATCGCGAGCAAGCTCGCTCCTACAGGTAAGAAGCGTCAGACGGCCCGGATCACGTGTTTGATTTCCTGGAAAGCCTGCAAGCCCCACGGCCCCAATTCGCGGCCGATGCTGCTCTGCTTGTAGCCGCCCCAGGCGGTCTGCGGGAAGATCACCTGCGGCGCGTTGATCCACACAAGCCCCGCCTGCAAGGCGTTGGCGACACGGTCGGCGGTCTCGGCATTGCGGGTCACCACACTGGCGACCAGGCCAAACTGACTGTCGTTGGCCAGGGCAATCGCTTCGGCTTCGCTGGCAAAACTGCGCACGCAGATCACCGGGCCGAAAATCTCTTCACGCCACAGCGCACTGTCCAGGGGCACTTCGGTGAACACCGTCGGCTGCAAAAAATATCCACGCGGCAGGTCGGCTGGGCGATTGCCACCGCAAACCAGCCTGGCGCCGGCGCTCAGGCCGCGATCGATGTGACCGAGCACGCGCTGGTATTGCGCCTGATTGACCAGCGCGCCCATTTCCACGTTCGGGTCGAACGGGTCCGCCACGCGGATCGCTTCGGCACGGACCTTCACGCGGGTGAGGAATTCATCGGCCAGTTCATCGGCGACCAGCACGCGGCTGGTGGCGGAGCACATCTGCCCGGCGTTGAAAAAACCACCGCCACAGGCCACTTCCACCGCCAGGTCGAGATCGGCATCGGCCAGCACCAGCAGCGAAGATTTGCCGCCCAGTTCCAGGCTCACGCCCTTGACGGTTTCCGCCGCCCGCTGCATGACCTGCACACCAACCGCGTTACTGCCGGTGAACGACACCTTGGCAATGCGTGGGTCCGCCGACAGCGGAGCGCCAACAGCCAGGCCGGTGCCGCACACCAGGTTGAACACACCCGCCGGCACGCCGGCCTGGGCGACGATTGCCGCCAGTTCCAGCTCCGGCAGCGGCGTCACTTCCGAAGGCTTGAGCACCACGCAACAACCGGCGGCCAGGGCCGGGGCGAGTTTCCACGCAGTGGTGACCATCGGGAAGTTCCACGGCACGATCAGGCCGACCACACCGCATGGCTCACGGCGCAGGCGAGCGTTGAAATCGTCGGTTGGCAGCTCTACCGTGCTGTCCTGCTTCGCGTCCAGCCCTTCGGCCAGACCGGCGTAATACTCGAACGTGGCGATTACGTCATCAACGTCGATAGCCGCTTCGAACTGTGGCTTGCCGTTGTTGCTCGACTGCAAGTGCATCAACTTTTCACGGTTGGCCTGCACGCCCGCGGCGATTTTGCGCAGGATCGCGCCACGTTCGACGCCCGTGGTTTTCGACCAGACGGCGAACGCCTGGGTCGCCGCGCTCACCGCTTGATCGACCGCGCGCTCATCGCCGCCATTCACCGTGGTCAACAGGGCTTCGGTCGCCGGGTTGATCACGCGCAAGTGTTCGTTGCCGGCCGACCATTGGCCGTTGATGTACAGACCATCCAGCGTTGTAGGGAACGTCATTTCAACACCGCCTGCATCCACTCGGCCTGGTCGATTTCAATCAGGGTCGGGCCCTGGCGATCGGTGGCCATACGCAATGCGCCACGCAGTTGCTCGACACTATTGACCGCTTCGGCCGCACAACCCAATGCCTTGGCCACACCGATGAAGTCCGGGGTGTAGATGTCCACACCGACCGGTTCGATATCGCGGTTGACCATGTATTTCTTGATCTCTTCGTAGCCCTGGTTATTCCACAGCAGCACGACCACCGGGGTACGCGCTTCAACGGCGCTGGCCAGTTCCGGCAGGGTGAATTGCAGGCCACCATCGCCGATCAGGCACACCACCGGAGGACGCGCGCCACCTTCAACGCGGCCACCCAGCCAGGCGCCAATCGCTGCCGGCAAGGCGTAGCCGAGGGTGCCGTAGCCGGTGGACGAGTTGAACCAGCGACGCGGACGCTCCGGGTTGAACGTCAGGTTGCCGGTGTACACCGGTTGCGTCGAGTCGCCAACGAATACCGCGTTCGGCAATTCATGCAGTACGGTTTCGAGGAAACGGGTCTGGGCGAGGGTCGGTGCGTCCCAGGTTGCGGCCAGGTCTTCACGCAGACGAGCGGCGCGTACCTGCCCCCAGTCGTTGCTGCGCTCGGCCAGGGATTTGTGCGACAAGGCGCTGAGCAAGGCCTGGGCGGCGTTGCGCGAGTCGGCCACCAGTGCCACGTGCGGCGGGTAATTGCGCACGGTCTGGTCCGGGTCGATATCGACGCGCAGCAGTTGGCCTGGAATCTCGAAGCCACCGGCGAAGGTCACGTCGTAGTCGGTCTCGGCCAGCTCGGTGCCAATGGCCAGGACCACATCGGCCTCGGCAACCAGTGCACGGGTGGCGACCAGGCTCTGGGTCGAGCCGATCAGCAGCGGGTGGCCAGAGGCGAGCATGCCCTTGGCATTGATGGTCAGCGCTACCGGCGCGTCCAGCAGCTCGGCCAGCTCGGTCAGCTCGGCCGCCGCGTCGATGGCCCCGCCACCGGCGAGAATCAACGGACGCCTGGCGTCGGCCAGCAAATCGGTCATGCGCGACACGGCGCTCGGCGAAGCACCGGCGCGGTCGATATTGACCGGCAGGCTGGCGAGCAAGTCGTCGGCTTCCTCAACCAGAACATCCAGCGGAATTTCAATGTGAACCGGACGCGGACGGCCGGCCTGGAACAACGCAAAGGCGCGAGCCAATACACCCGGCAACTCCGACGCCGACATCAGGGTATGGGAGAACGCCGCGACACCGGCGCACAGTGCGCCCTGGTTCGGCAGCTCATGCAGCTTGCCGCGACCACCGCCCAACTGGCTGCGTGACTGCACGCTGGAGATCACCAGCATCGGGATCGAATCGGCGTAGGCCTGGCCCATGGCGGTGGTGATGTTGGTCATGCCAGGGCCGGTGATGATGAAGCACACACCCGGTTTGCCGCTGGTGCGGGCGTAGCCGTCGGCCATGAAGCCGGCGCCCTGTTCATGGCGCGGCGTGACGTGGTTGATGCTCGAACGGGCCAGCCCGCGATACAGCTCCACGGTATGCACCCCCGGAATGCCGAACACCTGCTCGACCCCGTAGTTTTCGAGTAACTTGACCAATACTTCGCCGCACGTCGCCATGTGAATTGCCCTTCTTGTTCGATTTGAGACGCCGGACATGCGCTGTGTTTATGATGGATTCGCAGGCCCGGGAATGGCCTCATTGGAACGGGCGACAGGTAGCCGCAACAATGGATAAAAAGTCATACTAGCCATGTCCTCACGTCATACCTTGGATCCCAATGAAACGATTGCCTCCCTTGCCGGCGCTGCACACCTTTCTGATTACCGCGCAGTGCTGCAATTTCACCCGGGCCGCCGAACAGTTGCACATCACCCAAGGCGCGGTGAGTCGGCAGATCGCCGGGCTGGAAGATCATCTGGGATATGAGCTGTTCATCCGCCTGGCCCGAGGCCTGGACCTGACGGCCGAAGGGCGGGAATGGCTGCCACGGGTGCAGCAGGTTTTCGGCCTGATCGACGAGGCGGTTGAGCAGATCGGCGAGAAGCGCGAAACCCTGCAACTCAAGGCCCCGACTTGCGTCATGCGCTGGTTGCTGCCACGTCTGTTGCAATGGCAAAGGGAACGCCCGGACGTGCCGGTGGAACTGACCACCACGGTCAAGCACGGCGTGGACTTTCATCGCGAGCAGTTCGATGCGGCGGTGATGTACGGCGCACCGCCGGACGATTCATTGATGTCGCAAAAACTCTTTGATGAGCAACTCACCCCTGTGTGCTCCAGACCGATGCTCGAAGGCCCCATTCCCCTGCAAGCACCGGCCGATCTGCAACAACACCTGTTGCTCCACCCGACCCGCGATGAACGGGACTGGAAGGCCTGGTTGAAAGCGGCGGATGTACGGTTGACCAATGTCGGCAAGGGCCAGCATTTCGAAACACTGGACTTGGCGATGTCGATGGCGTCCCAGGGAACGGGTGTGGCGATTGGCGACTGGTCGCTGATCGGCGATGACCTGGATGCCGGGCGGCTGGTCATGCCATTCGAGTTGAAGGTCACAACGGGGCTGGCGTATTACCTGGTTTTCCCCGAAAAAGCCGAACCCTCGCCGAAGTTGCGTGAATTGATGGGCTGGTTGGTGGAGCAGGCGCAGTCGCGGTAAAACCGCAAAATCCTGGTGCGCCACCCTGTGGGAGCGAGCTTGCTCGCGATGGCGGCATCACTTTCAAAATTGATATTGAATGTGATGACCTCATCGCGAGCAAGCTCGCTCCCACAAGTGATCAGTGAACTCAATACCCGACAGTAAACCGCTGCCGAGAATGCTTTGGCGCTTGCACTTCGTCGAGCATTGCAATCGCGTAGTCGGCAAAGGTAATCCAGCTGCGCCCTTCGCTGCTCACCAACAAATCATCCTGACCGAGACGAAATTTCCCGGTGCGCTCGCCTTCGACAAATTCGGCCGATGGCGACAGGAAGGTCCAGTCCAGGTCCCGCTCTTCACGCAAGTTTGCGAGGAATTCGGCACCGGCACTGGCCTCTGCCTTGTAAGCCTCAGGGAAACCTTCGCTATCGATCACTCGAGTGCCATCAGGCAATAGCAGCGAACCCGCCCCGCCCACTACCAGCAGACGTTTGACCCCGGCTTTTTTCACCGGGCCAACGACTGCGCTGGCAGGCAGCGTGGCGAAATGCGCGGCGCTGATAACCACGTCATGGTCCGCAATTGCAGCTTGCAACGCAGCGGCATCGAGGGCATCGACGGCCTTGCCGACCACACCTTCACGCGGGCCGATTTTCGATGTGTCGCGGGCGATGGCGGTAACGCTGTGGCCACGACGCAGGGCCTCTTCCAGCAGTTGGCTACCGGCACGACCGGTGGCACCGATGATTGCGATTTTGCTCATGACGTTCTCCAGTTGGCTTGAAAGTATCGGTATCAATTTGCGCTGACCTTTGTGGCGAGGGAGCTTGCTCCCGCTCGGCTGCGCAGCAGTCGTAAAGACCTGTGTTTATGGGATGCCTGAAAGAATGCAGGGGAGCGCTTCGCACTCCAGCGGGAGCAAGCTCCCTCGCCACAGGAATTCCCATTAGTCCTTAAATTTATTCACCCCACTTCATCTCGCCCTTGGCGACCTTGGCGCTCAGCTCCAGCGAACTTTCATCGCCCAGTGCCGGGAAGCGTTTTTTCATTGCCGCGATCAGATCAGCAGAATCCTTGGCCTTGGCGGTTTCCTCGTCGAAAGCCTTGATGTAAGCGGCGGTGAACTGCACAGCCGTCAGTGAGCGATCGCTCTCGCCCAGGTAATGCCCCGGCACCACGGTCTGCGGCTTCAGGGTTTCAATGGAGTGCAGCGTAGCCAACCAATCGGCATGGGACTGTGGCGTTTGCGTGTCCGCCATCCACACATGGATGTTTTGCGCGACCACGACACCGCCGACCACGGCCTTGATCGACGGAATCCACACGAAGCTGCGATCCGGCTGCGGGCCCTCAAGACCGACCACCTGCAATTTCTTCCCCTCGAGGTTCAGGCTATCGCCCTTGAGCACGTCCGGCACGATGGTTTTGTCCGGCACATCAGCCCCCATTTTCGGGCCCCAGAACGCCAGTTTGCCGTCGACTGTTTGCTTGATGTGGTCAACGGTCGGCTGCGAAGCGAGGACCTTGGCCTTGGGAAACGCGGCCGTCAGGGTGTCGAGGCCGAAGTAGTAGTCCGGGTCACCGTGGCTGATGTAGATGGTGGTCAGTTGCTTGCCACTGGCGTGGATCTTTTCCACCACCTGCTCGGCTTGGGACTTGCCGAATTGCGCATCCACCAGGATCGCTTCTTTCTCGCCACTGACCAGCACCGAGGTCACCGGGAAGATGGCTTTTTCGCCGGGGTTGTAGACATCCAGCGTCAATGTCGATGCGCTTGCCTGTGCGGCAAAACCGAGGGTGGTGGCTAGAAGAATATTTTTCAGCGAGACCAAGCCAATCATGTATTGCTCCGTTACTTAATGGACACCTTGTAGGAGCGAGCTTGCTCGCGATGGACTTCAGAGCGCCGCGTTCATTCAGTCAGCACGCGTTATCGTTAACGACCATCGCGAGCAAGCTCGCTCCTACAGGGAACAGAGCTTAGTTGCCTGACTCGGTACAAAAAATGCGATGCTTGGACATAGTTTGTTTCTGAAAGCGGGCAAATCATGGATCGTCTTCAAGCAATGCGTGTGTTCGTCACGGTGGTTGACCTGGGCAGCCAGTCGGCCGCCGCCGACCATCTGGAGCTGTCACGGCCGGTGGTTTCGCGGTATCTGGCGGAGCTGGAGGACTGGGTCGGCGCGCGCCTGATGCACCGCACCACGCGCAAGTTGAGCCTGACCGCCGCGGGCAACGAGATCCTGCCCCGCTGTCGGCAGATGCTCGATTTGTCCAGCGACATGCAAGCCGCCGTCAGCGAACCGGATGACGCCCCCCGAGGCCTGCTGCGGATCAGCGTCAGCACCTCATTCGGCCAGGCGCAACTGGCCGATGCCATGGCCGTGTATGTCCGACGTTACCCCGGCGTCAGCATCGACATGCAGATGCTCGACCGCACCGTGAACCTGGTGGATGAGCGCATCGACCTGGCGATCCGCACCAGCAACGATCTGGACCCGAACCTGATCGCCCGTCGCCTGACGGTTTGCCGCTCGGTGATCTGCGCCTCCCCCGCTTACTTGCGCGAGTACCCGGCGCCACAACGGGTCGAGGACCTGAGCCGGCACAATTGCCTGACCCATTCCTACTTCGGCAAAAGCCTGTGGCATTTCGAGCAGGACGGCGAGCAGGTTTCAGTACCGGTGCAGGGCAACATCAGCGCCAACGAGGCCAGCACGCTGTTACGCGCAACGCTCGCCGGCGCCGGGGTGGCGATGCTGCCCACGTACCAGGCCGGCGTGCACATCCACAGCGGCGAGTTGATTCGCCTGTTGCCGACCGCCGAACCCCGGCAAATGAACGTGTATGCGGTGTACGCCTCGCGCAAGCACATGCCGGCGGCGTTGCGCAGCTTGCTGGATTTTCTGGTGGTGAGGTTTCCGGAGGAACCGGAGTGGGATATCGGCCTGTAAACACCGCCCCTGTAGGAGCTGGCTTGCCAGCGAAAGCGGCAGGTCAAACAACATCAGCGGCGACTGACCCGCCCTCTTCGCTGGCAAGCCAGCTCCTACAGGGCCATCAGTGTTCTGAATAGCGCGTTATGGCTGGTAACTCACTGGCGCTGACCTATGCTCAAGGTAATACCGAAAGGTATTCGTTCAGAGGTCAACGCCATGAACATCAGAACAAGAAGATACCTCGCGATTTTCATCACCTGTGCGGTCACGCTCGGGCTGTATGGTGCTGCCGCCTGGCGCGTAGAGCAACTGCGCAACCTGCCCCGTGAATACGCGAGCTGCAACTTCGAGCACTGTACCCCCCACAACGCCACCCTCAACGCCCTCCGGTAACGAAAGGGCTCAGGCTTCGTTGTCCTGATCGGCCTTCAAGCGGTCGCGGAAGGCCTTGGGCGAAATCCCCACACGACGCCGGAACAGGCGCGTGAAGTTGGTCGGATCGGAAAACCCCAACACGTCGGACATTTCATAAATGGTCATGCTGGTGTAGGTCAGCAAACGCTTGGCCTCCAGTAATTGCCGTTCGTGCATGATCTGCAACGCCGGTTGCCCCGCCAGCTCACGACAGGTGCCGTTGAGGTGGGACACGGAAATCCCCAGCCGGTGTGCCAGGTCCTCGACCTTGACGTGCTGGCGATAGGTCTCTTCCACCAGTTGAATAAAGCCGTTGAGGTATTCCCGGGCCCGCTGCGGTCGTGCCATGGCGGTGCGACGCTGGATCACCTGGCGGCTGACCCACACCATGATCACACTGACCAGCGAATGCATGAGCATTTCCCGCGCCGGTTGATGGCTGGTGTATTCGTTCTGCAAGGCACTGAACAGGCTGTTGAGGTACTCGGCGTCATTGCCTGCCGGGTAGCTTTCGGCCTGGGCCAGGGCATTGACCGAGTGCCCCAACTGCATCTGCAGGTGGGCGATCAGCGGCGCGGCCAGGGTCACGACAAAGCCTTGCACATCCTCGGAAAAGCGAAAGCCGTGCACCGACAGCGGTGGCAGGATCTGGATCGCCGGTTCCACCAGGTGCGTACGTTGGCCTTCGATTTCAAGCTCTGCCTGACCTTTGAAGACGAAGAGCAACTGGCACAAATCTGCGTGGCGGTGGGGTTTGATTTCCCAATGATGTTCGCGACTGCGTTTGGAAATGGTTTCACAGTGCAACAAGTCGGGGGTCGGCCAATCCAGGCTTTCACCGTAGAGCTTGAACACCGGAATCGAAGGCAGGTCAGGCTTGTTCATCACTTCAATCCAGGTCTCGGAGTAGATGACGGGCGATAATCGCACCGATTGGCAGAATGTACAGGTATCGGCTCAGTTTTCACCTTCAATTGACAGACTCGCAAGGGAAAAATGCAAGCACTCGATCCATAAAAATCATTCACCGGCCCTTGTCGCGTGAAGCTTGCGAGTCATAACAACAATGAAAACGCTGAAAACCCAAGTCGCCATCATTGGCGCCGGCCCTTCAGGCCTGTTGCTCGGCCAATTGCTGCACAACGCTGGTATCGATACCGTCATTCTGGAACGCCAGGCCCCGGACTATGTGCTCGGCCGAATCCGCGCCGGCGTGCTTGAACAAGGCATGGTAGAGCTGTTGCGCCAGGCCGGCGTGAGTCAGCGCATGGACACCGAAGGCCTGGTCCACGGCGGCTTTGAACTGGCCCTCGACGGACGCCAGGTGCGCATCGATCTGCAAGCGTTGACCGGCGGCAAGACGGTGATGATCTACGGCCAGACCGAAGTCACCCGCGACCTGATGGCCGCTCGTCGGGAGGCTGGCGCACAGACGATTTATCAAGCCGCCAACGTCGTTCCCCACGGCATGAAAACCGATGAAGCGTTTGTCACTTTTGAGAAGGATGGTGAGACCTGGCGACTCGATTGCGACTACATCGCCGGTTGCGACGGCTTCCACGGTGTGGCGCGGCAATCGATTCCCGCCGACAGCCTGAAAGTCTTCGAACGGATCTACCCCTTCGGCTGGCTCGGGATTCTGGCCGATACCCCGCCGGTCCACGAAGAACTGGTCTACGCCCGCCACCAGCGCGGTTTCGCCCTGTGCAGCATGCGCTCGCCGACACGCACCCGTTACTACCTGCAAGTGCCCACCAGCGATCATGTCGATAACTGGTCGGATCAACGCTTCTGGGACGAACTCAAGTCGCGGTTGCCACAAGCGCTGGCGGACAAACTGGTCACCGGCCCGTCCATCGAAAAAAGCATCGCGCCCCTGCGCAGCTTCGTGGTCGAGCCGATGCAGTACGGGCGGATGTTCCTCGTCGGCGACGCTGCGCACATCGTCCCGCCAACCGGCGCCAAGGGCCTGAACCTGGCGGCCAGTGATGTGAGTACGCTGTTCAACATCCTGCTCAAGGTCTACCGCGAAGATCGCCTTGATCTGCTGGAGAAATACTCGGAAATCTGCCTGCGTCGGGTATGGAAAGCCGAGCGGTTTTCCTGGTGGATGACCTCGATGCTGCACCGTTTCGATGATCACGATGCCTTCAGCCAGCGCATTGCCGAGTCGGAGCTGGAATATTTCATCGACTCCGAGGCGGGTCGAAAAACCATTGCGGAAAATTACGTCGGGCTTCCTTATGAGGCTATCGAATAGCCTGCTATCGACTTACACTGGCGAGCATTCCCGCTCGCCTTACCACTTGCGGGTCAATCACTGCCCGCAGGTTTCCCGTGACCAATCTCCACCAGCCTGAAATGCCTAAATCCGCCATCCGCAGCGTGCTGATCGCGCTGATGCTGGCGATCTTTCTCGGGGCACTGGACCAGACCATCGTCGCCGTTTCGATGCCGGCCATTTCCGCACAATTCAAGGACATCAGCCTGCTCGCCTGGGTGATTTCCGGCTACATGGTGGCCATGACCGTGGCAGTGCCGATCTACGGCAAACTGGGCGACCTGTACGGGCGGCGCAAGCTGATGCTGTTCGGCATGGGCCTGTTCACCCTGGCGTCGGTGTTCTGCGGCATGGCCCAGAGCATGGAGCAACTGGTACTGGCGCGGATCTTCCAGGGCATCGGCGCCGGCGGGATGATTTCGGTGAGCCAGGCGATCATCGGTGACATCGTGCCGCCACGGGAGCGTGGTCGTTATCAGGGCTATTTCAGCAGCATGTATGCCGTGGCGAGCGTGGCCGGCCCGGTGCTTGGCGGCTACATGACCGAATACCTGTCCTGGCGCTGGGTGTTTTTGATCAACCTGCCGCTGGGTCTGGGTGCCTGGCTGGTGGCTAACCGCACACTGGTGGGCCTGCCGATTCCGCAACGCAAACCGATCATCGATTACCTGGGCACCGCGCTGATGATCATCGGGCTGACGGCGTTGTTACTGGGCATCACCCAGGTCGGTCAGGGCCATTCGTGGCGCAGTGCCGAAGTGCTGGCGCTGCTGGCCAGTGCGGTGCTGGTGCTGGGGCTGTTCGTCGTCCACGAGCGGCGGGCACGGGAGCCGTTGCTGCCCATGCATCTGTTCGCCAACCGCAACGCGATCCTGTGCTGGTGCACGATTTTCTTTACCAGTTTCCAGGCCATCTCGCTGATCGTGCTGATGCCATTGCGCTTCCAGAGCGTCACCGGTGCCGGTGCCGACAGCGCCGCCCTGCACCTGTTGCCACTGGCCATGGGCTTGCCGATTGGTGCGTATTTCGCCGGCCGCCGTACTTCCGTGACCGGACGCTACAAACCGATGATCCTTACCGGTGCTGCGCTGATGCCCATCTCGATCCTCGGCATGGCGTTCAGCCCGCCGCAGGCGTTCGTCGTGAGCAGCCTGTTCATGTTGCTCTGCGGGATTTCCTCAGGCATGCAGTTCCCGACCTCCCTGGTCGGCACGCAGAACTCGGTCGAGCAACGGGACATCGGCGTGGCGACCAGCACCACCAATCTGTTCCGTTCGCTGGGTGGTGCGGTCGGCGTGGCATTGATGTCGGCGCTGCTGTTGGCGCTGTTGCAGGATTCAAGTTTTGCGCACCTGGCCGGCTCGTCGCTGATTGCCGAAGGCAGTTCGGGGAATGTGTTGCTCGACGGTTTGAACGCCGCACCGGGTGAGGCACAGAACGCCTTGCGTGCCGAGTTGTTGTTGACGTTCCGGCACTTGCTGACGGTCAGCGCGGTGGTGTCGCTGCTGGGACTGGCGGCGGCGATTGCCATGCCGAACATGTTGTTGCGCGGGCGTGAGGACAAGGTTCGGTAGGTAGACCGTACTGCGCGGCCTTCGCTGGCCGATGCGCTGGTAGTAGACATGCTTGTGGCGAGGGAGCTTGCCCTCGCCACTAAATGCTCATTAACAGTCGACTACTGCCGGGCGCGCAGTTGCTGCTGCAGGTTCTGGATCTGCGCCTGAAGGGTATTGATGTTGCGGGTGACCTGGCTGCGGAAGGCATCGAATTCGGCGGTATTGGTCGAGCCCTGTGCGGCGGCCGGACGGTTGTCCTGCTGGCTCTTGAGCACGATCATGTCTTGCTCGAGGCGCTCGATGGCAGCGCTCTGATTGCCTTGCTTCTTCAGCGCGGTGATGTCGGCGCCCAGGCTTTTGAGCTGTGCGTCGAGTTTATCCGAGTCGGACGGGGCACTTTTCAGGGCGGCCAATTCACCGCTCAAGGCTTTGACCTGGGCCTGCAACTGCGTATTGGCCGTCTGATGCTCGGTGTCCTGGGCAGTCAACTGCGCCAGGCGCTTGTCCAGTTCGCTGGTTTGCGCGGTCATCTGTGCCAGTCGCTTGTCCAGGTCCGAGGCCTGGCCGGCAACACCTTGCTGCTGGGCGCCCTGGTCCTTGAGTTTGCTTTCCAGCTGGCGGATTTGCAGCTTCAAGGCCTCGCTGTCGGTGGTGACACTGGTCTGGCTGGCAACGACCTTTCCGGAAATGTCCTGCAGGCGCCCTGCCGCTTCCTCACTGATCCGCGCGAAACTTTCCTGGGTCGCCACCAATTGCTGTTCCATCAGGGAAATCTGCTGAAAACTCCACCAGGCCAGGCCCGCGAACGCAAAGATCAACGCCCCGACCAACGCCCAGAGGGGGCCAGTGCTCGCCGCCTTGACCTTCACCATCGGCGCCGTGCGCGAATGCACGACCGTGCGGGCAGTAGGCGGAAAATCGTCGTCGAGAACGTCTGCACGCAGGCTCGGTACATCGTCGAAGTCGTCGTTGGCATCGTTACGCATGGACATTGAATCAACCTTAGTGAAACAAATGATGGCTTTATGCCGCGTAGTATAAACCCCACAGCCGTAACCATTGACCCCCAAGCCCCGTATCCGGTTCAGTCAGGGGGCGTCGTTCGAGCATCAACGAATATCCTGGGCCTTCCACCAGCTACAGAATTCATCGAGGGCCGCCCAGAGGCTGACCTTGGGATCGTAATCCAGATAATGCCGGGCGCGGCTGATGTCCAGGGTGAAATTTTTGTTCATGACCTGCATGCCCAGGCGCGACAGCGTCGGCTCGGGACGCCCCGGCCACATTTTGCACACGCCCTCGTTGAGCGCCGCCATGCTGTAGGCCAGGCCGTAGGAACGGTGGCGGGTTACCTGTGGGACCTCCATGTTGCGCATGACGTAATTGACCACGTCCCACAACGGAATCGGCGTGCCGTTGCTGATGTTGTAAGCCTTGCCCAAGGCAGAACCGCTGGCCAGCAAACTGCCGAGCAACGCTTCGTTGAGGTTTTGCACGCTGGTGAAATCAACTTTGTTCAGACCGTTGCCGATGATCGCCAGGCGCCCCTTGCGTTGCAGGGTCAACAGGCGCGGAAAGATGCTCATGTCGCCGGCCCCGGTAACGAAACGCGGGCGCAGGGCCAGGGTTTCGAGGCCGAACTCCTGGGCGCCGAAGACTTTTTGCTCGGCCAGGTACTTGGTGGCGGCGTAAGGGTGCTTGAAGCGCTTGGGCACCTGTTCTTCGGTCAGGCCCAGGTGATCGCGACCATCGAAGTATATCGACGGCGACGACAAATGCACCAGCCGCCGAACCCGTTGCTTCAGGCAGGCCTCGACCACGTTCTCGGTGACCTGGACGTTGCCCTGATGGAAATCCTGATAACGCCCCCACAAACCGACGGCTCCAGCGCAATGCACCACCGCCTCGACGTCCGAACACAGTTCGCGCGCCAGTTCCGGGTCGCTCAAGTCACCCGGGATGAACTCGGCTCCGCGGCGTACCAGATGCTCCACACTCTCGGCCCGGCGACCGTTGACCCGCACGTCCAGGCCCTGCTCCAGGGCAAAACGCGCAAAGCGCCCGCCGATGAAGCCGCTTGCGCCGGTAACCAGAATCTTCATGAATTGCTCCGAATATTTCGTTTTGCGTATTACGTGAGGTCTTGACGCTGCGCGTCAGTCCAAGGGCACCAGCCATTGCTTCGATACGCGTACCAATTGATCGGTGAGTAAACCCAGCAGTTGGCCGCCATTACGCCAATGATGCCAGTACAGCGGCACATCGATCGGCTTATCTGGCAGCAGCTCCTGCAATACGCCCCTTTCCAGTTGCTCGCGCACCTGCAGTTCCGGAACCAGCCCCCAGCCCAGCCCGGCTTCCGTCAGACGAATGAAACCTTCGGAGGACGGACATAAATGGTGTTCGAAACCGCCCTCGACGCCGAGGGATGCAAGGTAGCGATGCTGCAGGAAATCGTCCGGGCCAAACACCAGCGCCGGAGTGCGGGCCAACTGATCGGCCCGCACGCCTTGCGGAAAATGCCGGGCAATGAAGGCGGGGCTGGCCAGCGCACGGTAACGCATGGCCCCCAGCAACACGCTGCGCGCACCCGCCACCGGACGTTCGCTGGCGCAGACGCAGGCCGCCACTTCACCGGCGCGCATGCGCTTGAGGCCGACGGTCTGGTCTTCGACCACCAGATCCATCAACAGATGCTGTTCGGCGCAAAACGCCCCCACGGCCTGTGCCCACCAAGTGGCCAGGCTGTCAGCGTTCAGGGCGATCCGCAGGCGCTCCGGCAGGCCCTCTTCATCCAGCGCCGGCACCAGGCTTTGCAAATCCCGTTCAAGCAAGCGCACCTGCTGCACGTGGTTGAGCAACCGTCGACCGATTTCCGTCGGCGTTGGCGGCGTGGCCCGCACCAGCACCGGCTGGCCAACCCGCGCTTCCAGCAGCTTGATGCGCTGGGAAATCGCCGATTGCGACAGGCCCAGCACCTGCGCCGCCCGTTCAAAACCCGCCTGTTCGACCACGGCCGCCAGGGCAGAAAGCAATTTATAGTCGAACATCAGTTTTCCTAATGAGCGATCAGCAAGATTGGTTTTTCTTATACAGCCTTCACAAGGACAATGACCAGCAAGAACTCTTGAACAAGGATCACCCACATGGCTGGCGAAACTTCATTGGCAACGCTGCTGCGCAGCATGAGCCCGCAACTCAACGCCGGCGAATACGTGTTCTGCACCCTGCGCGACGGCAAATTACCGACGGATCTGGAAATTGTCGGCAGCTTTCGCGAGCAGGAAGGACTGACGGTAATTCTGGAACGCTCCCATGCCGAAAAAGCCGGATTCAGCTTCGACTACATCGCTGCCTGGATCACCTTGAACGTGCATTCGGCCCTCGAAGCGGTCGGACTGACCGCCGCGTTCGCCACGGCATTGGGCAATGCCTGCATCAGCTGCAACGTGATTGCCGGCTACTACCACGACCATTTGTTTGTCGGCCAGGCCGACGCCGACCGTGCCCTGCAGGTACTGCGGGATCTGGCAGCCAACGCGGAGTAAAAAATCATGTGGCAAAGTTATGTGAACGGGCTGCTCGTGGCCTTCGGCCTGATCATGGCGATCGGCACCCAGAATGCGTTTGTGCTGGCGCAAAGCCTGCGGCGTGAACATCACCTGCCGGTGGCGGCGCTCTGCGTGGCCTGCGATGCCCTGTTGGTGGCCGCCGGGGTATTTGGCCTGGCGACCGTGCTGGCGCAGAACCCGACGTTGCTGGCCATCGCCCGTTGGGGCGGTGCAGCGTTTCTGTTGTGGTACGGCAGCCAGGCGCTACGCCGGGCCTTTTCCAGGCAGAGCCTTGAGCAGGGCGAAGGCCAGACCGTACGCTCGCTGCGGGCGGTCATGCTCAGCGCGCTGGCGGTAACGCTGCTCAACCCGCACGTCTATCTGGACACCGTTTTGCTGATCGGCTCCCTGGGCGCACAACAAACCGAGCCCGGCGCTTATGTCGTAGGCGCGGCCAGCGCCTCGCTGCTGTGGTTTTTCACCCTGGCCCTTGGTGCGGCATGGCTGGCACCGTGGCTCGCCCGGCCCAGCACCTGGCGAATTCTCGATCTGTTGGTGGCTGTGATGATGTTCGCCGTAGCGCTGCAGTTGATCGCGGCCATCTGATTGACGGAACCTCTATTCCACACAGTTGTTGCGTGGTTATGCCGCCCCCCCGGTGCTATGATCCGACTCCCTGCGCCGCAAAGAGTACAAACTCCCCGGCGCTTGTCTGGCCGCCCGTGATCGGCCTTGCGCTCACCGCAACTGACCTGATTAGGAGAATCATCATGGCTTTCGAATTGCCGCCGCTGCCGTACCCACACGATGCTCTGCAGCCGCACATTTCCCGGGAAACCCTGGAGTACCACCACGACAAGCACCACAACACCTATGTCGTGAACCTGAACAACCTGGTGCCAGGCACCGAGTTCGAAGGCAAGACCCTGGAAGAAATCGTCAAGACTTCCTCGGGCGGTATCTTCAACAACGCCGCTCAGGTCTGGAACCACACTTTCTACTGGAACTGCCTGGCGCCAAACGCTGGCGGTCAACCAACCGGCGCTCTGGCTGAAGCCATCAACGCGGCTTTCGGTTCGTTCGACAAGTTCAAGGAAGAGTTCAGCAAGACGTCCATCGGCACCTTCGGTTCCGGTTGGGGCTGGCTGGTGAAGAAGGCTGACGGTTCCCTGGCCCTGGCCAGCACCATCGGCGCCGGCAACCCGCTGACCAACGGCGACACCCCGCTGCTGACCTGCGACGTCTGGGAACACGCTTACTACATCGACTACCGCAACCTGCGTCCGAAGTATGTCGAAGCGTTCTGGAACCTGGTCAACTGGAAGTTCGTGGCTGAGCAGTTCGAAGGCAAAACCTTCACCGCTTAAGCTCGACGCCAGTCAAAAGAACCCGGCTTTTTAGCCGGGTTTTTTTATTGCCCGGGATTGTCAGCGTTCGGCGGGGTCCCTTCGCGAGCAGGCTCGCGATGAACGATGACGCGGTCAACCTGACTGAATACCTATCCCTGCGGATCGACGTTATCCAACGCACGATTCACCGCCAGTTCCGCCAGCATGATGATCTGCGCAATGGCCAACGCCGTGTTGCGCTGAGGACCGGTCAGGAAGGTGGCGAAATCACTCGCCATGACATTGGCTGAAGCCAATGACTCACAAGCATGGGCCAGCAGGGATTCGGTATCCATGTCCGGGACGATCATGAACATGGTGTTGGGGGTGTAGGGTTTGGTGGTGTTGTTGGGGGGATCGGGGATTAACTTATCCACTGAAATATTCCTATGCGATGGGTGCCGCCAATTGCCGTTCTCACACGGCAAAGAGGTGGCAGCTATGTGCGAGGTGAGAAACCGGTCATAGGCACCCGGCCAGACAAAAGTCTGCCCGCACACAGCCGCCATAACGCATTTACAGACAGCGGATAAGCTGGCGGCAATTATGCGGATACTGGCACTGGATGACTATGACTTGCCGGGTTCTCACACCCGATCGCTGAGTTTTCAGCGACAGTCAAAGGCTATTCAGCCCGCTTCCGACGGGCAACCTGAAAACTGCGTGGGAAACTTCTGGCGCTTTCCTACACCGCGCTACCCGCAAAGACGTAACGCGGAGCGTCACTGGCGGCATTCCCACGCGCGAGCGTGGGAACGATCAGCTTAAAGGCGTGGGAGATTGGTCGGCTGTCAGGCCGCCATCGCTGGCAAGCCAGCTCCTACAGGGATCGGGAACATCTGCAAGAAATTGGTTGGCTGTCAGGCCGCCATCGCGAGCAAGCTCGCTCCCACAGAAAAGCAAAGGCAGAGCGGCGTACACCTGCGCTCTTCACCACTCATCAGGCCGAGCGTTAGCTCGCCTGCAGCTCTTGATCTTGATCCACCCGCCCCCTCGGCAGGCTGAGCGGAGGTGTTTATCCGGGGATTGGCGCGCAGCGCCGTTCGACGCAGTCGAACTCATTGCATGTAGGTCGAAGCGAAGCCGACCGGAGGGCAATGCCCCCGGATGAATGCCGGAGCGAAGGAACCCCGAGCCTCAGCGAGGGGCCGTACGTAAGGGGCGAGACCTTTTGGTTCCTTTTGGCTGGGCCGGCACTCCGGGCGTTTGCCAAAAGGGACTCGCCGTCAGGGCGAAACCATAAGCCGCCGTTACCGAAGAAATGGATATGTACTCCGTTAAAACTCCAAAACAACCTACAGAATCCAAGGCATGTTCCGACGATGAAACAAGTCTTCCGGCCCTTGCTCCCCCGCCGCGGACGACTAACATCAAACAAAAGGAAAATATCTCCACCCCGCCCCTCAAGTTGAAGGACTCGACAACCGACACAGTGCTAATAGGCTAACTCATCAAGCAAACTGCAAATCGGCCAGGCTGAGGGCAAAATCCCCCGGGGATGATTGTCCCTTTGACTGCCATCATGGGATTGCCAATACTCATGGCAACTTGATGCTACCCGCACGGAACAAGGAATAACCCTTTGAAGCTGGAACTCAAGAACAGCTTGTCGGTGAAGTTGCTCCGGGTCGTGCTCCTGTCGGCATTGATCGTCGGCGTGGTCTTGAGCTGCGCCCAGATTGTGTTCGATGCCTATAAAACCCGCCAGGCCGTCGCCAGCGATGCCCAGCGCATCCTCGACATGTTTCGCGACCCCTCGACTCAGGCGGTCTATAGCCTGGACCGGGAAATGGGCATGCAGGTCATCGAAGGCCTGTTTCAGGACGACGCCGTGCGCCAGGCCTCCATCGGCCATCCCAACGAAGCCATGCTCGCGCAAAAAAACCGCGAACTGCAGCATTCCCACAGTCGCTGGCTGACCGACCTGATTCTTGGCAAGGAACGCACCTTCACCACCCAACTGGTCGGTCGCGGGCCTTACAGCGAGTATTACGGCGATCTGAGCATCACCCTCGATACCGCCACTTACGGCCAGGGGTTCATTGTCAGCTCGGTGATCATCTTCATTTCCGGCGTACTGCGCGCGCTCGCCATGGGGCTGGTGTTGTATCTGGTCTATCACTGGCTGCTGACCAAGCCGCTGTCGCGGATCATCGAGCACCTCACGGAAATCAATCCGGATCGTCCCAGCGAACACAAGATTCCGCTGCTCAAGGGCCACGAGAATAACGAACTGGGTGTCTGGATCAACACCGCCAACCAGTTGCTCGAATCCATCGAACGCAATACTCATCTGCGCCACGAAGCCGAAAACAGCCTGTTGCGCATGTCCCAGTACGATTTCCTGACGGGACTGCCGAACCGTCAGCAATTGCAGCAGCAACTGGACAAGATCCTCACCGACGCCGGCAAACTGCAGCGCCGGGTCGCTGTGTTGTGTGTCGGCCTCGATGACTTCAAGGGCATCAACGAGCAGTTCAGCTACCAGACCGGCGACCAGTTGCTGCTGGCCCTGGCCGATCGCCTGCGCGGCCATAGCGGTCGTCTGGGCACCCTCGCCCGCCTCGGTGGCGACCAGTTCGCCCTGGTCCAGGCCGATATCGAGCAACCCTACGAAGCCGCCGAGCTGGCACAAAGCATTCTCGATGACCTGGAAGCGGCGTTTGCCCTCGATCATCAGGAGATCCGCCTGCGCGCCACCATCGGCATCACCCTGTTCCCCGAGGACGGCGACAGCACCGAGAAGTTGCTGCAAAAGGCCGAGCAGACCATGACGCTGGCCAAGACCCGCTCGCGCAATCGCTATCAGTTCTATATCGCCAGCGTCGACACCGAAATGCGCCGCCGCCGCGAGCTGGAAAAAGACCTGCGCGATGCACTGATCCGCAATCAGTTCTACCTCGTCTACCAGCCGCAGATCAGCTATCGCGAAAACCGCGTGGTGGGCGTCGAAGCCCTGATTCGCTGGCAACACCCAGAGCACGGCATAGTACCGCCAGACCTGTTCATCCCGCTGGCCGAACAGAACGGCACCATCATTGCCATCGGCGAATGGGTGCTTGACCAGGCCTGCAAACAATTACGCGAGTGGCATGACCAGGGCTTCAGCGACCTGCGCATGGCGGTAAACCTGTCCACCGTTCAATTGCATCACGCCGAACTGCCACGGGTGGTCAACAACCTGCTGCAGATGTATCGCCTGCCACCACGCAGCCTGGAGCTGGAAGTCACCGAAACCGGTCTGATGGAAGACATCAGCACGGCGGCCCAGCACCTGCTCAGCCTGCGCCGCTCCGGTGCGCTGATCGCCATCGATGACTTTGGAACCGGCTATTCGTCCTTGAGCTATCTCAAGAGCCTGCCGCTGGACAAGATCAAGATCGACAAGAGCTTCGTTCAGGACCTGCTCGATGACGACGACGATGCGACCATCGTTCGGGCCATCATCCAGCTGGGCAAGAGCCTGGGCATGCAGGTAATTGCCGAAGGCGTGGAAACCGCCGAGCAAGAGGCCTACATCATCTCCGAAGGCTGTCACGAAGGTCAGGGCTATCACTACAGCAAGCCGTTGCCGGCACGGGAACTGGGCGCTTACCTGAAGCAGGCCCAACGCAGCAACGCCGCTATTTTGTAAAAAACACAACCCTCCTGTAGGAGCGAGCTCGCTCGCGATGAACCTGAGAGCAACACGCTCATTCAGAATGAACGCGTCATCGTTAAAGTCCATCGCGAGCAAGCTCACTCCTACAGTGAATAAGAAATATTTACAGGTACAACCCTTTACACATAATGCGAAAGATTTGCATTATGTCGCAGTTTTGCGTGCGCATAGCACCACTCCCCCCTTATCGAAGCAGGATGTTCGCCATGATTCGTATGCCTCTGGCTACCGCCAGTCTGTTGGCCATCGCTATTTCCCTCGCCGGTTGCGGCGAAGGTAAAGACCAGGAAAAAGCTGCCGCGCCTGCGCCAGCTGCCAGCACTGCAGCTGCTCCAGCCGTTGCGCCTGCCGCTGCCGGTAAAGTCGACGAAGCCGCCGCCAAAGCCGTTGTCGCTCATTACGCCGACATCGTTTTCGCCGTTTACAGCGATGCCGAATCCACCGCGAAGACCCTGCAAACCGCCGTCGACACCTTCCTCGCCAAGCCGAACGCCGACACCCTGAAAGCCGCCAAGGCAGCCTGGGTTGCCGCTCGCGTGCCTTACCTGCAGAGCGAAGTGTTCCGCTTCGGCAACACCATCGTTGACGACTGGGAAGGTCAACTGAACTCCTGGCCGCTGGACGAAGGCCTGATCGACTACGTCGACAAGTCCTACGAACACGCCCTGGGCAACCCGGGTGCCACTGCCAACATCATCGCCAACACCCAAGTGCAGATCGGCGAAGACAAGGTCGATGTCAAAGACATCACCCCGGAAAAACTCGCCAGCCTGAACGAGCTGGGCGGTTCCGAAGCCAACGTTGCCACCGGCTACCACGCCATCGAATTCCTGCTCTGGGGCCAGGACCTGAACGGCACCGGCCCTGGCGCCGGCAACCGTCCGGCTTCGGACTACCTGGAAGGCAAAGGCGCTACCGGCGGTCACAACGATCGTCGTCGTGCCTACCTGAAGTCCGTGACTCAGCTGCTGGTCAGCGACCTGGAAGAAATGGTCGGTAACTGGAAGCCGAACGTGGCCGACAACTACCGCGCCACCCTGGAAGCGGAACCGGCTGAAACCGGCCTGCGCAAAATGCTGTTCGGCATGGGCAGCCTGTCCCTGGGCGAACTGGCGGGCGAGCGCATGAAGGTTTCCCTGGAAGCCAACTCCCCGGAAGACGAACAGGACTGCTTCAGCGACAACACCCACAACTCGCACTTCTACGATGCCAAGGGCATTCGTAACGTGTACCTGGGCGAATACACCCGTGTCGACGGTACAAAAATGACCGGCGCCAGCCTGTCGTCCCTGGTGGCCAAGGCCGACCCGGCTGCCGACACCGCGCTCAAAGACGACCTGGCTGCTACCGAAGCCAGGATCCAGGTCATGGTCGACCACGCCAACAAGGGCGAGCACTACGACCAGTTGATCGCCGCCGGCAATACCGCGGGCAACCAGATCGTCCGCGACGCCATCGCTTCCCTGGTCAAGCAGACCGGTTCGATCGAAGCCGCTGCAGGCAAACTGGGCATCAACGACCTGAACCCGGACAACGCTGATCACGAGTTCTGATCAACGCTGGCTGAGTGAGTAATAAGGCGGCCTTCGGGTCGCCTTTTTCATGCCTGCTTTTTGGGTGATGCTCATGGCCTCATCGCGGGCAAGCCACGCTCCCACAGGGATTGGAGGTGTACACAGCGACAGTGAACGCCAGAGAACCTGTGGGAGCGTGGCTTGCCCGCGATGGCCACGCCGCGGTCTCAAGTGAAAACCCTGCCCCACATCAAGCAAACGATAATTCCTCTTATTCAAATTCCCATCCCCTGTTAGACTTTGCGCCCTTGTTTTGCTCGTCTTGCAGGATGTCTGATGCCCCCGCTGCCTCTTCGCTTGTCCGCACTGTTTCTGGCCCTGGGCCTGAGTGCCTGCGATGACGCCCCGAAATTCACTCGGGCAGAACCCGGTGAAGCCCGCTCCGGCGGCAGTGCGACAGTGCGCAAGACCGATCAGAACGCGTTTTCCATGCCCTCGGCGAATCTGCCGCCGTCTCGGCGCGTGGATTTCAGTGTCGGCAACAGCTTCTTCCGCAGCCCCTGGGTGATCGCCCCGTCGACGACGACCGCCCGCGATGGCCTCGGCCCACTGTTCAACACCAATGCCTGCCAGGGCTGCCACATCAAGGACGGCCGCGGCCATCCGCCGACTCCGGACGATGTGAACGCCGTGTCGATGCTGGTACGCCTGTCGATTCCCGACGCCCCGGCGTATGCCAAGGTCATCGAACAGCTCGGCGTGGTGCCGGAGCCGGTCTACGGCGGTCAACTCCAGGACATGGCCGTACCCGGCGTGGCCCCCGAAGGCAAAGTGCGGGTCGATTACACCGCCGTGCCGGTTCGCTTCAAGGACGGCACCGAAGTCGAGCTGCGCAAACCGCGCCTGAACATTACCCAGCCAGGCTACGGCCCGATGCACCCCGATACCCGCTTCTCGGCCCGCGTGGCGCCGCCGATGATTGGCCTGGGCTTGCTCGAAGCGATCCCCGAGGAGGCGATCCTGGCCAACGTCGAGGCACAGGCCAAGGCGAACAACGGCATCGCCGGACACCCGAACCGGGTCTGGGACGATGCCCTGCAAAAGACGGTTCTGGGACGATTTGGCTGGAAAGCCGGACAACCGAACCTCAATCAACAAAATGTTCACGCGTTTTCCGGTGATATGGGGCTCACGACCAGCCTTAGACCCGTTGATGACTGCACGGACGCGCAAACGGCCTGCAAACAGGCGCCCAGTGGCAACGGCCCCAATGGCGAGCCGGAAGTCAGCGACAACATCCTGCGCCTGGTGCTGTTCTACAGCCGTAACCTCGCCGTACCGGCCCGCCGCGACGTCAACGCGCCAGAAGTGCTGGCCGGCAAGACTTTGTTTTATCAGGCCGGTTGCCAGTCCTGTCACACACCGAAATACACCACCGCCGCCAACGCCGCTGAACCTGAACTGGCCAATCAAGTGATTCGCCCGTACAGCGATCTGCTGCTGCATGACATGGGCGACGGCCTGGCCGACAACCGAAGCGAATTCCAGGCCAGCGGCCGCCAATGGCGCACGCCGCCGCTGTGGGGCATCGGCCTGACACAGGCGGTCAGCGGCCACACCCAGCTTCTGCACGATGGCCGCGCCCGCAACCTGCTCGAAGCCGTGCTCTGGCATGGCGGCGAGGCACAAGCGGCGCAGCAACAGGTTTTGTCTTTCAATGCCGAGCAACGCGCTGCGTTGCTGGCGTTCCTGAATTCCCTTTAACACGTATTCCACTCGCGGGAGCCCGACATGTTCCGTCCCAAACTGTTGTTCACCAGCCTTGCCGCACTCGCCCTGGGCGCCTGCTCGCCCCAGGACCCGCAAGCGGTCACGTCGGCGGCTATTGCCAAGTCGGTGATCCTGCCGACCTACACCCGCTGGGTTGAAGCTGACCGTCAATTGGCGGTCAGCGCCCTCGCCTACTGCGAAGGCAAGGAAACCCTGGAAACCGCTCGTGCCGATTTCCTGCACGCACAAAAAGCCTGGGCCGAACTGCAACCGCTGCTGATCGGGCCATTGGCCGAAGGCAACCGTTCATGGCAGGTGCAGTTCTGGCCGGACAAGAAAAACCTGGTCGGCCGTCAGGTCGAGCAACTGGTCACCGCCCAGCCACAGATCGATGCCGCCGCCCTGGCCAAGTCCAGCGTTGTGGTACAGGGGCTCTCGGCCTACGAATACATTCTGTTCGACAGCAAGCCTGACGTGGCCAACGCTGAGCAGAAGAGCAAATACTGCCCGCTGCTGATCGCCATCGGCGAACGCCAGAAGCAATTGGCCGAAGAGATTCTGCAAACCTGGAACAACACCGACGGCATGCTCGCGCAAATGAGCAAGTTCCCGAACCAGCGTTATGCGGACTCCCATGAGGCGATCGCCGACCTGCTGCGTGTGCAAGTCACCGCCATCGACACCCTGAAGAAAAAACTCGGCACGCCAATGGGCCGTCAGACCAAAGGCGTGCCGCAACCGTTCCAGGCCGATGCATGGCGCAGCCAGTCGTCCCTGACCAGCCTCGAAGCCAGCCTCGCGGCCGCCAAAACGGTCTGGGAAGGCGTAGACAACAAAGGCCTGCGCGGCCTGCTGCCGAGCGAACAGAAGCCGTTGGCCGACAAGATCGATGCGGCCTATGCCGCCTCGCTGAAACTGTTCGCCGGCAACCAGCGTTCGCTGACCGACATGCTCGGTGACGACGCCGGCCGCCAGCAACTCAACGAGCTGTATGACAGCCTCAACGTCGTCCATCGCCTGCACGAGGCCGATCTGGCCAAGGCATTGGGCATCCAGTTGGGCTTCAACGCCAACGACGGTGACTGATGAGGGCCAGTTCCATGCTGCGACGCCAGGTTCTGACTTTAGGTAGTTTGCTGCTGGGTGCAGTGACGCTGGGCGGCTGGAAGCTGTTCAAGCAAAAGGACAAGAGTCCGTTGCTGCTGTCGGCGCGGGACGATACCGATGGCCGGCATTACGCCGTCGGTTATCGTCTGGATGGTACCCAGGTGTTCGCCACCCGGGTCAGCCAGCGTTGCCACGACATCATCAACCACCCGACCCTGCCGATTGCGCTGTTTGTCGCCCGTCGACCAGGTACCGAAAGCTACCTGGTCGACCTGCGCGACGGCGCGCTCCTGCAAACCGTGGTGTCACAGCCGAACCGGCACTTCTACGGACACGCAGTCATTCACCACAGCGGTGACTGGTTGTACGCCACCGAAAACGACACCAGCGATCCGGGCCGCGGCCTGCTCGGCGTGTACAGATTCGAAGGCGAACGGCTGGTGCACAGCGGTGAGATTTCCACCCACGGCCTCGGTCCCCATCAGGTGTCATGGATGCCCGATGGCGAAACCCTGGTGGTGGCCAACGGCGGGATTCGCACCGAGGCCGAAAGCCGGGTGGAGATGAACCTCAACGCCATGGAACCGAGCCTGGTGCTGATGCAACGTGACGGCACCTTGCTGAGCAAGGAAACCCTCGCCCAGCAAATGAATAGCGTGCGCCATCTCGCCATCGCCAGCGACGGCACCGTCGTCGCCAGCCAGCAGTTCATGGGCGCGGCCCATGAGTCGTCGCAGCTGTTGGCGATCAAGCGTCCCGGCCAGCCTTTCGTCGCGTTCCCGGTGCCCGAACACCAGTTGCAGGCCATGGGGCATTACACCGCCAGCGTCGCGGTACACAGCGACTTGCGCCTGGTGGCGTTGACCGCACCGCGGGGCAACCGCTTTTTCATCTGGGATCTGGACAGCGGTGAAGTACGCCTGGATGCGCCACTGCCCGATTGTGCCGGGGTCGGCGCCGTGGCCGATGGTTTTGTCGTGACCTCGGGTCAGGGGCGCTGCCGCTACTACGACTGCCGCCAGACAAACCTTGTTGCAAAACCGCTGGAGCTACCCGCCGGGCTCTGGGACAACCATCTGCATCTGATGGCGTAATTCATTGAAAATGATCGTCGCCTGGGGTCGCAACATCCCGCAGGCGTGGCCCCAGGCGACGAATCTTTTCAGGCTTTCACCCCTCTAATACCTCACAACCTGTAAAAACGGCAGTCGGATTACCCTCTACACTCCCGGTAATGTGCCCCGCTGTCTCACCTGATTTTCTCCAAGGAACCGGATATGCTGCGTCGCCGCATGCTGATCATGTTGGGTGTCGTTCTACTGATTGTGCTGGTCCTGGCCGCGTACAAAGCCTTCTCGATCTACACGATGATTCAAGGCCACTCTGCGCCCAGACCGGCCATCAGCGTTGCCGTGGCCACCGCCACCGAGCGCCCATGGCAATCCCGCCTGCCTAGCGTTGGCACGCTCAAGGCTTTGCAAGGCGTAGACCTGAGACTGGAGACCGATGGCACCGTCATTGATGTCCAGTTCGAGTCAGGGCAAAAGGTGAAGGCCGGTCAACCCATCGTCCGGCTCGACAGCGCCGTGGAAAGTGCCCTGCTCGAAACCGCCCTGGCTGACCTCGGGCTGGCCCAGCTGGACTACAACCGTGGCAGCCAACTGGTCGGCAGCCAGGCGATTTCCAAAGGTGAGTTCGACCGACTCTCGGCGGTCCTGAAAAAGAGCAGGGCCACGGTCAATCAGCTCAAGGCTGCCCTCGAGAAAAAACGCATCATCGCGCCGTTCAGCGGCACCATCGGCATTCGTCAGGTGGACGTCGGCGACTATGTGGCCAGCGGCACCACGATCGCCACCCTGCAAGACCTCAGTAGCCTGTATGTCGACTTTTTCGTGCCCGAGCAATCGGTGCCGAAGATTGCTCTCGGCCAACCAGTGCAGGTCATTGTCGCGGCGTATCCGACCCAGGAATACCCCGGCACCATCAGTGCAATCAACCCCAAAGTCGAGAACAGCACCCGTAACGTGCAGGTCCGCGCCACCCTGGCCAACCCCGATGGCACGTTGATGCCCGGCATGTTCGCCAGCCTCCAGGTGCTCCTGCCCGACCCGCAACCGCACATCGTGGTACCGGAAAGCGCGATTACCTACACGCTCTACGGCAACTCGGTGTATGTGGCCGTACCAAAGAAGACCAAAGATGGCAGCCCGGAAAAGGACGACAAGGGTCAGCCGGTGCTGATCGCCGAACGACGTTTTGTCGAAACCGGCGAACACCGCGATGGGCAAGTGATGATCACCAAAGGCGTGCAGAGCGGCGAGAAAGTAGTGACTGCCGGCCAGCTCAAGCTGGACAACGGCACACACATTGCCATCAGCGACGACAAGACCCTGGCCGAGCGGAACAGCCCGCCACGCGCGGACTGATCAAGGAGTCCCCATGGCTTTTACCGATCCGTTCATCCGCCGTCCGGTTCTCGCAACCGTGGTCAGCCTGCTGATTGTGCTGCTGGGTTTCCAGGCCTGGGGCAAGCTGCCACTGCGCCAATACCCGCAAATGGAAAACGCCCTGATCACGGTGACCACCGCCTACCCCGGGGCCAACGCCGAGACCATCCAGGGCTACATCACCCAACCGTTGCAGCAAAGCCTGGCCAGCGCCGAGGGCATCGACTACATGACCTCGGTGAGCCGCCAGAACTTTTCGGTGATCTCGATCTACGCCCGCGTCGGCTCCAACAGCGACCGTCTGTTTACCGAACTGCTGGCCAAGGCCAACGAGGTCAAGAGCCGGCTGCCCCAGGACGCTGAAGACCCAGTGCTGAGCAAACAATCTGCCGATGCGTCAGTGTTGATGTACATGAGCTTTTTCAGCAAGGAATTGAGCAACCCGCAGATTACCGATTACCTGTCACGGGTGATCCAGCCAAAACTGGCGACCCTGCCCGGCATGGCCGAAGCCGAGATCCTCGGCAACCAGGTCTTTGCCATGCGCCTGTGGCTGGACCCGGTGAAGCTCTCTGGTTTCGGCCTCAGCGCCAGCGATGTGACCAACGCGGTGCGCCAGTACAACTTTCTCTCGGCCGCCGGCGAGGTGAAAGGCGAATACGTGGTCACCAGCATCAACGCCAATACCGAACTCAAGTCCCCCGAAGCCTTCGGGGCGATTACGCTCAAGGTCGATGGCGACAGCCGTGTGTTGCTGCGCGATGTGGCACGTGTGGAAATGGGCGCGGAAAACTACGACACCATCAGCTCGTTCGGCGGCACCCCTTCGGTGTACATCGGCATCAAGGCGACACCCGGCGCCAACCCGCTGGAGGTGATCAAGGAAGTGCGCAAGATCATGCCGGACCTTGAGGCCCAGTTGCCGCCGAACCTCAAGGGTGAGATCGCCTACGACGCCACCCTGTTCATCCAGGCCTCGATCGACGAAGTGGTGAAAACCCTGTTCGAAGCGGTGCTGATCGTGATCGTGGTGGTGTTCCTGTTCCTCGGCGCCCTGCGTTCGGTGGTGATCCCGGTGGTGACCATCCCGCTGTCGATGATCGGCGTCATGTTCTTCATGCAGATGATGGGGTACTCCATCAACCTGCTCACCCTGCTGGCGATGGTATTGGCCATCGGTCTGGTGGTGGATGACGCCATCGTCGTGGTGGAAAACATTCACCGCCACATCGAGGAAGGCAAGACACCGCTGGACGCCGCCATTGAAGGTGCCCGGGAAATCGCCATGCCGGTGGTCTCGATGACCATCACCCTGGCCGCGGTCTATGCGCCGATCGGTTTCCTGACCGGCCTGACCGGGGCACTGTTCAAGGAATTCGCGCTGACCCTGGCCGGCGCAGTGGTGATTTCCGGCATCGTTGCCCTGACCCTGTCGCCGATGATGTGTGCGTACCTTCTGCGTCACGACGAGAATCCCGGTGGCCTGGCCCATCGCCTGGACATGATTTTCGAAAACCTCAAGCGCCGCTACCAGAGCCTGCTTCACGGCACCCTCAACACCCGGCCGGTGGTGTTGGTGTTCGCGGTAATCGTGTTGTGCCTGATTCCGGTCTTTCTCAAATTCACCAAATCGGAACTGGCGCCGGATGAGGACCAGGGCGTCATTTTCATGATTGCCAACGCCCCGCAACCGACCAACCTCGACTACCTGAACGCCTACACCAACGAGTTCGTCTCGATCTTCAAGTCGTTTCCCGAGTACTACTCGTCATTCCAGATCAACGGTTTCAACGGCGTGCAATCGGGCATCGGCGGTTTCCTGCTCAAGCCATGGAGCGAGCGCAGTCGCACGCAAATGGCGATCCTGCCCCAGGTGCAGGCCAAACTGGAAAAGATCCCGGGGCTGCAGATTTTCGGCTTCAACCTGCCATCACTGCCGGGCACTGGCGAAGGCTTGCCGTTCCAGTTCGTCATCAACTCCGCCAACGATTACGAATTGCTGCTGCAGGTGGCCGACCGGGTAAAAAAACGTGCACAGGAATCCGGCAAGTTTGCGTTTGTCCACGTTGACCTGGCCTTCGACAAGCCGGAAGTGGTGGTGGATATCGACCGCGCCAAGGCGGCCCAGATGGGGGTTTCGATGCAGGATCTGGGGGGAACCCTGGCGACCCTGCTGGGTGAGGCCGAGATCAACCGTTTCACCATTGAAGGTCGCAGCTACAAAGTCATTGCCCAGGTCGAGCGGCCGTTCCGCGACAATCCGGACTGGCTGAACAATTACTACGTGAAAAACACCAAGGGCGAGCTGTTGGCATTGTCGACCCTGATCACCGTCACTGACCGTGCCCGACCGCGACAACTGAGCCAGTTCCAGCAACTCAACTCGGCCACCCTGTCCGGCGTGCCGCTGGTGAGCATGGGGGAAGCCATCGACCTCATGCGCCAGATCGCCCAGGAAGAGGCCCCCACCGG
Organism: Pseudomonas sp. A-B-19; assembly: GCF_019947515.1. Taxonomy (NCBI): domain Bacteria; kingdom Pseudomonadati; phylum Pseudomonadota; class Gammaproteobacteria; order Pseudomonadales; family Pseudomonadaceae; genus Pseudomonas; species Pseudomonas sp. A-B-19. The sequence goes on along the minus strand of NZ_JAGYGN010000021.1, from coordinate 63,914 downwards.
CTTTGCCTTCGACTACGCCGGCGCATCGAGGCAGTACGTTCAGGAAGGCACTGCCCTCTGGGTCACCTTTGCCCTGGCACTGGCGATCATTTTCCTGGTGCTGGCGGCCCAGTTCGAAAGCTTCCGCGACCCGCTGGTGATCCTGGTCACCGTGCCCCTGTCCATCTGCGGCGCATTGATTCCGCTGTTCCTGGGTTGGTCGAGCATCAACATCTACACCCAGGTCGGGCTGGTGACGTTGATCGGGCTGATCAGCAAGCACGGCATTCTGATCGTCCAGTTCGCCAACCAGCTACGCAAGGACAAGGGCCTGACGGCACGGGAAGCGGTCGAGGAAGCGGCGGCCATCCGGCTGCGTCCGGTCTTGATGACCACCGCAGCAATGGTATTCGGCATGGTGCCATTGATCATCGCCACCGGTGCCGGCGCGGTCAGCCGATTCGACATCGGCACGGTCATCGCGACGGGCATGTCGATCGGCACGCTGTTCACCTTGTTTGTGTTGCCCTGCATCTACACGTTGCTGGCCAAACCCGATAAGCGCTGACACAGATGAACTTGTAGGAGCGAGCTTGCTCCGGGCGGCGTTCCGACGATGGACTCAAGAGCGCCGCGTTTAGCCAGTAAACACGCGTTATCGTTAACGACCATCGCGAGCAAGCTCGCTCCTACACTGCACGCAAAAAAAAGGCCTCGCATCAGCGAGGCCTTTCATTTGGGCTTCAATCGTTTCAACTTTGTGGCCTCAATCCCTGAGAAAGTCCGAACATGAACAATAACAAATCATGATCGGGTCGAGTGGCCACGGATGCCTTCGCAACTCGTGGCAATGGACAATGTTCTTCTGCGCTTATCGAGCTGAGAACCCGGGGGCGTGGTTGCTCCCAGGTTGCCATCGCGATTGATGCAACTGCCAAGGCTCCTACCAGAAACACACCTCGTGCAATTTCGAGTTTCATCGCTATAAACCCTTGATAGCGCTGCCAAACGCCGTCTCATAAAAATAGATGAGTTTTTTCCAGTCTGCCGCGCTGAATGACGAATGGCGACGCAACTGCTTCATGTCATGGACAGCTGCGCGATAGGCGGTCAAACGCTGTCGGCATTTCTCCAGATCGATCAGGGCAACTTCGACCTTGGCCGACTCGCCCTCACCTGTCACCCGAACGAATACGTGCTTGTCGTAAAGGCAGCCGTGCTGCCAGCGGCCCTTGTGCATACGGGCCAGGTTTTCAGCCAGGTCCTTGAGTACCCGTTCATTTATGGTTTCACCATGACGCTCGCGACCGCCACCGGCGTACCAGCGATCGATTTCCTCGAAGCCGTCCAGCGACTTGGTGACCAGCAAGGCACGCCATTTGTGTACAGGATCGCGTTGCGCGCCACAGAAAACAATTTCCGGAACCCGTACGCCAAGCTCGGTCACACCGGTAAGCGCAGCATGCTCGCGCATGACCGTAGGCCGCCCGAAAGGGTGCTGCAAGCTACGATGGATATGCCCGGTCTGGCGCTTGACGTAGAGCAATTGACCATCACTGCCCATCAGGCGTTGAACGCCGCTTTCCCCGCCGCGACGGACGTTGGGTTCTTCTACCCATTCACCGCGCTGATTCCAGAAATGATCGAAGCCGTCCTGGGGAGCGACTTCCGTTTCTGCTGCACACTGCACTGCCATCCTGTTACCTCTTGCGTAATACGTAAACTCGCCACATCGCATAGAGCGGCAAAAAGTCCAGTTGTTCCTGGATGCGGAAACCCGCCTGCTCAAATTCTTTTTCTACGGTAGCCGCCGGTAACACAAACCGGTTCTGGTAACCTTCCTGCCCACGGGTTTTCTCCGAACGCTTGTATTTCCAGGCCTTGAAGTTGCCATCGACCCACAGCGAAAGGATCACGCTGTCACGGGAAACTCGCTCGAATTCGCGCAAAATAGCCATGCGATGTTCGGCTTCACCGATGTGGTGGAGCAAGCGCATGCAAAAAATGCTGTCGACGGAGTTGTCCGGCAAAGCGATGTCGAATGCAGACGTCTGCAAGGGTTGTACCCGTTTCACCACCTCGGCAGGTTGCGCCTGGGTTGCGATCTTCAGCATGGACTGCGAGTTATCGGCGCCGACGATCACGCGGTTGGATTTTTCCGCCAGCAAGGGCCAGAAACGCCCTGCACCGCACGGCAAATCGAGGATCAGGCCAGGCTCGCCAGCCAGAGCCAGCGCCTTGCGCGCCACTTGTTCATCACGCCAGTGGGACAGTCGACGGCCGAGACCTTCCTGATGTTTGCGCAAATAGCGTTGCGCATGCCGATCGTCGTACTTTTCGGAAAAATCGAGTTTGATCGGACCATCCATCGTCAGGTCTCCTGAACTTCTGATAGTAACTACCTTAGGTTTTGGGGTGTCGGCGACAGGTGATCCATTTGTGAAAATTATATTATGGGAAGCCTGGAAGTATTACAGGGCTTTACAGAATAGGCAGCGTTTGCTGAACACCCGACTCAACTGATCAAATTCAGGACAACTCCACCTGAAAACGGCAGCCACTAGGTTCCATGGTTGTCAGGCTGACGCTCCAGCCCTGGTTTTCACAAATCCGCTGCACCAGTGAAAGCCCCAGTCCCAGGCCTTCCCCGCGCTTTTCGTCGCCCCGAACGAACGGTTCGAACATCGCCTCGCGTTTTTCCTCGGGAATGCCCACGCCACTGTCTTCGACCAGAAAGCCCGTAGCCGTCAGGGTCAGGCGAATGAAGCCCCGCTCGGTGTAATGCAAGGCATTACGCAGCAAGTTACCCATCACCGCGTGCAAGAACGTCGCGTTGTAGCCCTTGGTCTGGGGGTTGCCCGGTTCGAAGATCAGCTCCAACCCTTTGCTTTCGATAGGTTCACGCCACAGACCGAGCAGGCCCTCGGCCACCTGACTAAGGGACTGTTGCGGCGACATGCTGGCGTCTTCGCGTTGGGCACGGGCCAGCATCAGGAAGGTTTGCACCAGCTCACGCATTTCTTCGCATGCCCGGGCAATGCGCTCGACCTGAGCGCGGCCGCGCTGATCGATACCGGGGTTCTCCAGCAACAACTCGCAGGAACTGGCCAATACCATCAGGGGCGTACGCAATTCGTGACTGACGTCGCTGGTGAACAGCCGCTCGCGGGTCAAGGCCTGACGCAGGCGCCCGAGGGTGGCGTCGAAGGCCACGGCCAGTTCGCCCACTTCGTCGGCGGCATAGTCCGGAGCCAATGGAGGAGCCAAACCCAGCAGTTGATCACGATGGCGTACCTGGCGGGCCAACCGCACCACCGGCGCCATGACCTTGCGGGCCAGGCCCCAGCCGAGAAATACCGCCAGCGCCAGGCTCAGCACGAACCCCACCAGCACCACGGCAAACAGCACCCGCTCACGCTCTTCGAAGTCGCTCTGATCCTGCAACAGGACGTAACGTCGGCCGTCGACGACTTCGACCATGGCGTGGTACGACAGGTTTTCACGGAACACTTCATGGAAACCCGGCTCCAGGTGCCGCAAATCCTTGGGCAATCTGAAATCGCCTGGCCCGCTGCTGAAGTAGAACAATTGGTCCGGTTCGGGACGATGGCGCCAGTCCGCGACATTATCCATCAGCAACAGGCGCTGCAAATCGCCGCCCAGACCTGCCGAAATCAGTTTTTCTTCCACCAGGTGCACGGTCGCCACAATGCCCATGGCAAAGGCACCTGCCACCAGTGCGCTCATCAGCGCAAAGGCAATGATGATGCGTTGAGAAAGGCTCTGCTTAAACTCCATCACGCCCCTCGGCCAAGCGATACCCCACACCGTGCACGGTTTGCAGCAATGGCCTGGCGAACGGCTTGTCGATCACCTGGCGCAGTTGGTGGACATGGCTGCGCAGGCTGTCGCTGTCCGGGCAGTCGTCGCCCCAGAGCGCTTCTTCGAGAATTTCACGGCGCAATACATGCGGGCTTTTCTGCATCAACACGGCCAGCAGCTTCAGGCCGACCGGGTTGAGTTTCAGCAAGCGGCCTTCGCGAGTGACTTCCAGGGTGTCGAGGTCGTAGCTCAGGTCACCGACCTGCAAGGTCCGCCGTCCGCCGCCCTGGGTACGGCGCATGACCGCTTCGATACGCGCCGCCAGCTCAGACAGGGCGAACGGTTTGATCAGGTAGTCATCGGCGCCGGACTTGAAACCTTGCAGGCGGTCATCCAGTTGATCCCGGGCCGTGAGCATGATCACCGGCGTTTCGCGGCGGGCATCTTCGCGCAGACGCTTGCACAGGGTATAGCCATCAATGCCGGGCAGCATGATATCGAGCACGATCAAATCGTAGTGCTCGGTGGCCGCCAGATGCAGGCCAGACAGACCATCCTGCGCGCAATCCACGGTATAGCCTTTGAGCCCCAGGTAATCGGCCAGGTTGGCCAGGATATCGCGGTTGTCTTCAACCAATAGAATTCGCATGGGTATCTCTCCGTCCACAGTAACGGCCGTCGTGGCCCGCGCAGCTTAAGGCCAAGCGTGGCCCACGGCTAGGGGAAGGCCATGGGTGAATCAATTCGATCAACTGAAAGGTATGATTGACAGGTTTTTCACTATCGATTCACGCGCTGACTACAGTGGTCAGCCGAGACTTTCACGCGGTTGATAATAAGGAATACACAAAATGGACTATTTGAAGACGGCCCCCATGCGCTTTTTGCTGCTGGTGACCGGCTCCTGGCTGGCGATTTTTTTTCTGACTCGAACGGTCCTGCTCCTCACTCATCTGGATGAGGCTGGAAGCGGCCTCCTGTCGGTGTTCGGCATCGGCCTGCTTTACGACCTGGGCTTTGTCGCTTACGCAGCGCTGCCAATGGGCCTCTACCTGTTGCTGTGCCCGCCAGTCTTGTGGCGCAGTCGTGGGCACCGCTGGTTTCTTCAAGGTCTGCTGGCCGTCAGTCTGTTCGCGATGCTGTTCACCTCGGTGGCCGAGTGGCTATTCTGGGATGAATTTGGCGTGCGCTTCAACTTCATCGCCGTCGACTACCTGGTGTATTCCGACGAAGTACTGAACAACCTGCTGGAGTCATACCCGATCGGCACGCTGCTGAGCATTCTCGCCGTGCTGGCCGTGGTCCTGAGCCTTGTCTTGCGTAAAGCTTTCAACGCTGCACTCGATGCGCCATTGCCGCCGTTGCGTGGCCGCTTGCTCAATGCTCTCGTTTTGTTGATCGCCGCCGGCCTGAGCATGCAACTGCTCAGCCAGGACGCCCCGCGTGCCCAGGGCGGCAATGCCTATCAGAACGAACTGGCGGGCAATGGTCCCTACCAGTTCTTCGCCGCGTTCCGTAACAACGAACTGGACTACCCGCAGTTCTACAAAACGTTGCCGGAGGCAGTCGTTGCCCAGCAGATTCGCGCCGAACTGAACGAGCCCAATGCCCGCTTCATTGGCCAGGACCCGCAGGACATCCGTCGGCAAATCGATAACCCGGGCACGCCGCGCAAGCCCAACATCGTGCTGGTCACCATTGAAAGTTTCAGCGCCAAGTACATGGGCAGCAACGGGGACACCCGTAACCTGACCCCCAACCTTGATGCCCTGCGCAAACAGAGCCTGTATTTCAATAATTTCTACGCCACCGGCACCCGCACCGACCGCGGCCTGGAAGCCATCACCCTGGCGATTCCGCCGACGCCCGGGCGCTCGATCGTCAAGCGCGTGGGTCGTGAAAGCGGCTTTGCCAGCCTTGGCCAGCAACTCAATGCCGTGGGCTACGACAGTGTGTTCGTCTATGGCGGCCGCGGTTACTTCGACAACATGAATGCATTCTTCAGCGGCAACGGCTATCGCGTCGTGGACCAGAGCAGCGTCGAGGAGTCGCAGATTCACTTCAAGAATGCCTGGGGCATGGCAGACGAAGATCTCTACAACCAGACACTGAAACTGGCCGATGCCGACTATGCCAGGCAGCAACCATTCCTGCTGCAGCTGATGACGACGTCCAACCACCGCCCTTATACCTATCCGGACAACCGGATCGACATCAAGTCCGGCAACGGCCGTGACGGCGCGGTGAAATACACTGACTACGCCATCGGTCAGTTTCTCGATCAGGCGCGTCAAAAACCCTGGTTTGACAATACAATCTTCGTCTTTGTCGCCGACCACACCGCAGGCAGCGCCGGTAAGGAAGACCTGCCCATCGCCAACTATCAGATTCCGCTGTTCATCTACGCGCCCAAGTTGATCGAAGCTCGGGAAACTGCACAATTGGCCAGCCAGATCGATCTGGCGCCGACGTTGCTGGGCTTGCTCAACCTGGATTATGAGTCGACGTTCTTTGGCCGCAACCTGTTGCAGGACAACCCGCTGCCACCACGGGTGGTGGTCGGTAACTACCAGCACCTGGGCTTGTTCGACGGCAAGGACCTGGCAATTTTGAGCCCTCGCCAGGGATTGCGTCGTCACGATGACGCACTGACCGAAAGCCGCGAGTCGCGGTCCGGCGCCGATGACCCGTTGATTACCCGCGCAATCACCTATTACCAAACCGCCAGTTATGGCTTCAAGCAACAGCTGCTTGGCTGGAAGGCGCCCAAGGAGGGTGCCGGTCAAGTCGGCGAACGTTAACCGAATCGCCCCGGGCCGATGCCCCGGGGCTTGTTCCTTTGTTCAGGATCCACCATGTCATCAACCGCTGTCCGCCCTGCCTCTCGCCCACTCAACTTCCGGGTGTGCCTGGGGGTTCCCGCCATTGCGGCGATCGTTCTGGTGTTGCTCGAACTGACCTCACTGGACATGGACCTTGCCAAGCTGTTCTACGACCCGGTCGCGGGTGACTTCATCGGGCGGCACAGTTACTTCCTGGAAAACATTCTGCATACCCGCGCCAAGCAGGTCGTCATTGCGTTTTCGGTGTTTGCCATCCTCGGCTACATCGCTTCGTTTTTCATGGCAAAACTCAAGCCGTACAAGCGCGAGCTGGGTTGTCTGGTGCTGTCCCTGGGCCTGGCGACTTCCTTTGTCACGCCCATGAAAGCGGTGACCGCGGTGCAATGCCCCTGGAGCCTTGAGCAATTCGGCGGTCACGAGACCTACAGCGAACTGTTGAGCCCTCGCCCGCACACCGAAAAACCGGGACGTTGCTGGCCCGGCGGCCATGCGGCCACCGGCTTCACCCTGTTTGCCCTGTTTTTCGTATTGCGTGACCGTCGTCCGCGCATGGCTCGCGCAGCGTTTGTCTTCGCCTTCGCCCTCGGTTCGGTGTTCTCCATCGGACGAATGATGCAGGGTGCGCACTTCTTCTCGCACAACGTGTGGACGGCGGTGTTCTGCTGGCTGATTTGTTTGGGGTCGTATTACTGGATTCTGTATCGACCTGCACTCAAGACTGAGCACGAGACAAAGGCTGAACCGGTCAGCGCCTGACCTGACGCTATCGCGAGCAAGCTCGCTCCCACAGTGGATCGATGTGACCACTGAAATCCGGGCGATAAAAAACCCCGCCTGCTTTCGCAGGCGGGGTTTTTCGTACCGGGGTAAGGCTGGCTTACATCATGCCGCCCATGCCACCCATGCCGCCCATGTCTGGCATACCGCCGCCAGCACCGCCGTCTTTCTTCGGTGCGTCAGCAACAGCAGCTTCGGTGGTCAGGATCAGACCGCCGATCGAGGCTGCGGCTTGCAGAGCCGAACGGGTAACCTTGGTTGGATCCAGGATGCCCATTTCGATCATGTCGCCGTATTCGCCAGTCGCAGCGTTGTAGCCGAAGCTGCCTTCGCCGCTCTTGACCTTGTCGACCACTACGCTTGGCTCGTCGCCGGAGTTGGCAACGATCTGACGCAGCGGCGCTTCAACAGCGCGACGCAGTACAGCGATACCCACGTTCTGATCGGCGTTGTCGCCTTTCAGTTCGGTCAGTGCTTCCAGAGCACGGATCAGCGCAACGCCACCGCCAGGTACCACGCCTTCTTCAACGGCTGCACGGGTTGCGTGCAGGGCGTCTTCAACGCGGGCTTTCTTCTCTTTCATTTCGACTTCGGAACCAGCGCCAACCTTGATCACTGCAACGCCGCCGGACAGCTTGGCCAGACGCTCTTGCAGTTTTTCACGGTCGTAGTCCGAGGAAGTTTCGGCAACCTGGGCACGGATCTGAGCAATGCGGGACTCGATGTCGCCTGCTACGCCAGCACCGTCAACGATGATGGTGTTTTCCTTGGAGATGGTCACGCGCTTGGCGCTGCCCAGGTTTTCCAGGGTGGCTGCTTCCAGGCTCAAGCCGATCTCTTCGGAGATAACGGTACCGCCGGTCAGAACGGCGATGTCCTGCAGCATGGCCTTGCGACGGTCGCCGAAGCCTGGAGCCTTGACGGCTGCGACTTTAACGATGCCACGCATGTTGTTCACGACCAGAGTCGCCAGGGCTTCGCCTTCAACGTCTTCGGAAACGATCAGCAGTGGACGGCCGGCTTTGGCAACGGCTTCCAGCACTGGCAGCATTTCGCGGATGTTCGAGATCTTTTTGTCGACCAGCAGAACCAGCGGGTTGTCCAGCTCGGCAACCATGGTTTCCGGCTTGTTGACGAAGTACGGGGACAGGTAGCCACGGTCGAACTGCATGCCTTCTACAACCGACAGTTCGTTTTCCAGGCCCGAGCCTTCTTCAACGGTGATCACGCCTTCTTTACCGACTTTTTCCATGGCTTCGGCAATGATGTCGCCGATGGAGTTGTCGGAGTTGGCAGAGATAGTACCTACCTGAGCGATGGCCTTGGTGTCAGCGCATGGCTTGGACAGGTTTTTCAGCTCTTTGACGATGGCGATGGTCGCCTTGTCGATGCCGCGCTTCAGATCCATCGGGTTCATGCCGGCAGCGACGGCTTTCAGGCCTTCGTTGACGATCGACTGAGCCAGAACGGTAGCGGTGGTGGTGCCGTCGCCTGCGTCATCGTTGGCACGGGAGGCAACGTCTTTGACCAGCTGCGCGCCCATGTTTTCGAAACGGTCTTCGAGTTCGATTTCTTTGGCGACGGAAACGCCGTCCTTGGTGATGGTCGGAGCGCCGAAGCTCTTCTCGATGATCACGTTACGGCCTTTCGGGCCCAGGGTCGCTTTTACCGCGTCAGCCAGGACGTTGACGCCTTTGAGCATTTTCTTGCGGGCGGAATCGCCAAACAGAACTTCTTTAGCAGCCATGATCGATATTCCTTAAATACTTTGTAGTAGCGGGAAAATGAACGGGTAATCAGCCTTCGATAACAGCGAGGATTTCGTTCTCGCTCATTACCAGCAGGTCTTCGCCGTCGACTTTCACAGTGTTGCTGCCGGAGTAAGGACCAAACACAACCTTGTCGCCCACTTTCACGGACAGTGCACGCACTTCACCGTTTTCCAGTACGCGGCCGGTGCCTACAGCGAGGATTTCGCCGCTGTTGGCTTTTTCAGCAGCCGAACCTGGCAGGACGATACCGCCAGCGGTTTTCTTTTCTTCTTCGCTGCGACGGATGACGACGCGGTCATGCAGAGGACGAAGCTTCATTGTCGATCTCTCCTAATTGTGGTTTTCATCGGCCGGTGTAGTCCCGGCGGGTTTAACAAAGGCCGGCAGTGCCGGTTGCGGCTCGTCAAGCGAACCGCGGAAGTCTGTCTGGCGTAATCGCCAGAAACCTTGCGGTGACCGTTACATAAGGGCGCATAAGCTTATTACAAGGGCGGGGAGCGAAAATTTTTCAGGTCGCGGCCCCGCAAACGAACACGGCACCCGAAGGTGCCGTGTCAATGTGCGCATTACTTGGCATCGCGGTGTTCGAACTCGCCTTCGATCACGTCAGGCTCGCGGCCCAGCGGCTCGCGAGGCGCTGGGCCGCCACGGGCCTGGAGGTCATCGGCGAACGCTCGTTGACGCATGGCCTGCTCTTCGGCGCGCTGGCGCATTTTACCCGCCAGCAGACGACGACTGAACGGCAGCAACATGAACAGGCCGATCACATCACTGATGAAACCCGGAAGAATCAGCAGGCCACCGGCCAACGCCAACATCAGGCCTTCGAGCATGGTCTGGGCCGGCAGCTCGCCACGGCTCAGGCTTTCACGGGCACGCAGGGCCGTGGCCAGGCCGGCCACGCGCAGCACGAACACACCGAACATCGAGCCGAGAATGATCAGCAGCAGGGCCGGGAAAAACCCGATCGATCCTGCCACCTTGACGAATACGAACAGCTCCAACACCGGGAACAGCAGAAAGAGCAACAAAAAAGGGCGCATCAAATGGTTCCTCAACGCAAGAATACCTTGCCAGTTCACCCTAGATGACGTCGCCGTTGTGTGAATTCAAGCGTCGGCCACTTCACTTTTCGGCCAATGCTCGGCGTGAGCCAGGGAAACCAAGGCTTCGCGGATTTGTGTCGGCGTATTACAAGGAGCTTGAAACGGCAACCAGTACAGACTCTGGCCGATGCGCAGGTGCATGCCTTCGCTGTCGATACCGGCCATTTGCGCCGGCACGTTTTTCGGCAGTCCGGCCAACTCGACGTAATGGGCGATGGCCTTGGCGTGGTCGGCGTTCATGTGCTCGACCATGCTCACTTCGGCCTTGCCGGCGAACGGGTTGGCCAGGGTCAGGTCGTTGATCCAGTGAATCGCGCCAAAACCGCCGATATAACGGTGGCGTACGGGCTTGAGCACCCAGAAATCGAAATCGTGGGCCTTGTGATAACCCTGCGACTCGGGGAAGTAGCGGTAGTAACGCTCGGAGGCGGCTTCGATAGCGGTTTCGTCTTCGAGCTGCTGCGCCTCGGCCAGGTAAGTCAATCGACCAACGGCCTGGACGTCTTCAGCCCCACGTTCGCCCACGAACAGCGAACATTTCGGATCTTTCTGCAGATTATGCGTGTGCTGGGCGATGCGACTGATCAGGATCAGCGGCCGGCCCAGCTCATCCAGGCAGTACGGGACCACGGAGCCGAATGGAAAACCGGGCATCGATTTGGAGTGCGTCGAAAGCACCCCACGGTATTCCTTGAGGAGCAATTCTCGTGCATGCTTAGCCGCTTCAACGCTCAATTTATGACTCCTTAAATAGAATCCGTCATAAAAACGGACGGGCTGCTGGTGAAAGTCCCAGCATGCCATCGGGGCAGTTCTCATGTGCAGCCAAGCCAGGTCAGGTGCAGATCGAGAGGCTCTCTAAAGGAAACCACTCAGACCTGCCACCGGGGGCATGCGAATGCAACTCACTGACAAAGTAATCATTATCACGGGCGGTTGCCAGGGTTTGGGCCGTTCCATGGCCGAGTATTTCGCCGCCAAGGGCGTGAAACTCGCGCTGGTCGACCTCAATCAGGAAAAACTCGACGATGCCGTCGCGGCCTGCAAGGCCCAAGGTGTCGAGGCCCGCGCCTACCTGTGCAACGTGGCCAATGAAGAGCAAGTGACCCACATGGTTGCCCAGGTCGCTGAAGACTTCGGCGCGATCCATGGTTTGATCAACAACGCCGGGATCCTGCGCGACGGCCTGTTGCTCAAGGTCAAGGACGGTGAAATGACCAAAATGAGCCTGGCCCAGTGGCAGGCGGTCATCGACGTCAACCTGACCGGCGTGTTCCTGTGCACCCGTGAAGTCGCGGCGAAAATGGTCGAGCTGAACAACAGCGGCGCGATCATCAATATCTCGTCGATTTCCCGCGCTGGCAACGTCGGTCAGACCAACTACTCGGCGGCCAAGGCCGGTGTCGCTGCGGCAACCGTGACCTGGGCCAAGGAACTGGCGCGCTACGGCATTCGCGTCGCCGGCATTGCACCGGGCTTCATCGAAACCGAAATGACTCTGGGCATGAAGCCTGAAGCGCTGGAAAAAATGACCGCCGGGATCCCGCTCAAGCGTATGGGCAAGCCTGAGGAAATCGCCCATTCGGCGGCATACATCTTCGAGAACGACTACTACACCGGTCGGATTCTGGAGATGGATGGCGGGCTGCGATCTTTTAACAGGCGACCGGGATCAATCGTCGCTGACGCTGATATTCGGCATCGCTGGCGTCAACGCTTCCTGCAATACGATCCGCGCACCGACATGACGAGCCAGTTCCTGGTAGACCATGGCGATCTGGCTGTCAGGCTCGGCGATCACCGTTGGCTTGCCGCCATCGGCCTGCTCGCGGATGACCATCGACAGCGGCAACGAGGCCAGCAGTTCGACGCCATACTGGTTGGCCAGTTTCACGCCCCCGCCCTCACCGAACAGATGCTCGGCATGTCCGCAATTGGAGCAGATGTGCACGGCCATGTTTTCCACCACGCCCAGCACCGGAATGTTGACCTTGCGGAACATTTCCACGCCCTTGCGCGCGTCCAGCAATGCCAGGTCCTGCGGAGTGGTAACGATGACCGCACCGGCCACAGGCACTTTCTGCGCCAGGGTCAGCTGGATGTCACCGGTGCCTGGCGGCATGTCGATGACCAGATAGTCCAGGTCGCCCCACGCGGTTTGGGTCACCAGTTGCAACAGGGCGCCGGAAACCATCGGCCCGCGCCAGACCATCGGCGTGTTGTCATCGGTCAGGAACGCCATGGACATCACTTCGACGCCATGGGACTTGAGCGGCACGAACCACTTCTGATCCTTGACTTCAGGGCGGGTGCGCTCCGGTATGCCAAACATGATGCCTTGGCTCGGACCGTAAATGTCCGCGTCGAGAATCCCCACCTTGGCGCCTTCACGGGCCAGTGCCAACGCCAGGTTGGCCGCCGTGGTGGATTTGCCCACGCCGCCCTTGCCGGACGCCACGGCCACCACGTTCTTGACGTTGGCCAGCCCCGGAACCTGGGCTTGGGCCTTGTGTGCGGCAATCACACTGGTGATCTCGACTCGCGCACTTGCCACGCCATCCAGCCCTTGAATGGCCATTTCCAGCATCTGTGCCCAGCCACTCTTGAACAGGCCGGCGGCGTAACCCAATTCAAGCTGAACGCTGACGCGCTCGCCCTGGATCTCGATGTTGCGCACGCACCCGGCGCTGACCGGGTCCTGGTTCAGGTAAGGGTCGGTGTATTGGCGAAGGACGGCTTCCACCGCTGCGCGATTGACGGCGCTCATGGGCAACTCCGAAAACAGGACTGGAAAAGATGAAGAGTATCGTACCCCGCAGATTCATTTGTTGTGAGTGGATTTGTGCCCAAACACAATTTGTGGCGAGGGAGCTTGCTCCCGCCCGGGTGCGCAGCAGCCGCAATCAGATTGACGCGGTGTTTCTGACAAAACCGGTTAGTCCGGTATGGGGCGGCTTCGCCACCCAGCGGGAGCAAGCTCCCTCGCCACGGTTTTCACCAGCTATGCATCCGGAAACAGGCTCACAGGGTGAAAAATATGCGCCGGCCCTTTATAGTGACCGACCTCCGTTTCATCAAGTAGCCGAGCCCCATGTCCGAGCCACGCAAGATCCTCGTCACCAGCGCCCTGCCCTATGCCAATGGTTCGATTCACCTCGGCCATATGCTGGAATACATCCAGACCGATATGTGGGTGCGCTTCCAGAAGCACCGCGGCAATCAATGCATCTATGTCTGCGCCGACGACGCCCACGGTTCGGCGATCATGCTGCGCGCGGAAAAGGAAGGCATCACCCCGGAACAACTGATCGCCAACGTCCAGGCTGAACACAGCGCCGACTTTGCCGACTTCCTGGTGGATTTCGATAACTTCCACTCCACTCACGCCGAAGAAAACCGTGAGCTGTCGAGCCAGATCTACCTGAAGCTGCGTGACGCCGGGCACATCGCCACGCGCTCGATCACCCAGTATTTCGACCCGGAAAAGAAAATGTTCCTGGCCGACCGCTTCATCAAGGGCACCTGCCCGAAATGCGGCACCGAAGACCAGTACGGCGACAACTGCGAAAAATGCGGCGCGACCTACGCGCCAACCGACCTGAAGGATCCGAAGTCGGCGATCTCCGGCGCCACCCCGGTGCTCAAGGATTCCCAGCACTTCTTCTTCAAGCTGCCAGACTTCCAGGCCATGCTGCAGACCTGGACCCGCAGCGGCACCCTGCAGGACGCTGTTGCCAACAAGATCGCCGAATGGCTGGATGCCGGCCTGCAGCAGTGGGACATCTCCCGCGATGCGCCGTACTTCGGTTTTGAGATCCCCGACGAGCCGGGCAAATACTTCTACGTGTGGCTGGATGCACCGATCGGCTACATGGCCAGCTTCAAGAACCTGTGCAACCGCACGCCGGAGCTGGACTTCGATGCGTTCTGGGGCAAGGACTCCACTGCCGAGCTGTACCACTTCATCGGCAAGGACATCGTCAACTTCCACGCCCTGTTCTGGCCAGCCATGCTCGAAGGCGCGGGCTACCGCAAACCGACCGGGATCAACGTGCACGGCTACCTGACCGTCAACGGCCAGAAAATGTCCAAGTCCCGTGGCACCTTCATCAAGGCCCGCACCTACCTTGATCACCTGTCGCCGGAATACCTGCGCTACTACTACGCGGCCAAGCTGGGCCGTGGCGTCGACGACCTCGACCTGAACCTCGAAGACTTCGTGCAGAAGGTCAACTCCGACCTGGTGGGCAAAGTCGTCAACATCGCCAGCCGTTGCGCCGGGTTCATCAACAAGGGCAATGCCGGCGTGATGGTCGACACCAACGCCGCGCCTGAACTGACCGAAGCCTTCCTGGCCGCCGCGCCAGGCATCGCCGACGCCTATGAAGCCCGCGACTTCGCCCGCGCCATGCGCGAGATCATGGGCCTGGCCGACCGCGCCAACGCCTGGATCGCCGACAAGGCACCGTGGTCGCTGAACAAACAGGAAGGCAAGCAGGATGAAGTCCAGGCTATCTGCGCCACCGGCGTCAACCTGTTCCGCCAACTGGTGATCTTCCTCAAGCCTGTGCTGCCGCTGCTGGCCGCCGACGCCGAGGCGTTCCTGAACGTCGCGCCGCTGACCTGGAACGATCACGCGACCTTGCTCGGCAACCATCAGTTGAACGAGTTCAAGGCGTTGATGACCCGAATCGACCCGGTCAAGGTACAAGCCATGACCGACGCCTCGAAAGAAGACCTGACCGCCAGCCAGACCGACACCGGCGAAGCTGCACCTGTCGGCAATGGCGAACTGGCCAAGGATCCGCTATCGCCGGAAATCGAGTTCGACACCTTTGCTGCTGTCGACCTGCGTGTCGCGCTGATCGTCAAGGCTGAACACGTGGAAGGCGCCGACAAGCTGTTGCGCCTGACCCTCGACATCGGTGATGAACAACGCAACGTGTTCTCCGGGATCAAGAGTGCCTACCCGGACCCGTCCAAGCTCAATGGTCGCCTGACCATGATGATCGCCAACCTCAAACCACGGAAAATGAAGTTCGGCATCTCCGAAGGCATGGTG
The DNA here is from genome assembly GCF_019947515.1 of Pseudomonas sp. A-B-19. Classification (NCBI taxonomy): domain Bacteria; kingdom Pseudomonadati; phylum Pseudomonadota; class Gammaproteobacteria; order Pseudomonadales; family Pseudomonadaceae; genus Pseudomonas; species Pseudomonas sp. A-B-19. The sequence continues at coordinate 48,553 of NZ_JAGYGN010000021.1, read as the reverse complement.
ATGGCCGCCGGCCCTGGTGGCGAAGAAATCTACCTGCTCAGCCCTGACAGCGGTGCCAAGCCTGGTCAGCGCATCAAGTAAATTTCTGCGCTGAACCGATCCCACAGTCGTGCCTGGCGCGACTGTGGGATTTTCATGTCTGGCCCACCCTCCGTCCTTGCCGGATAATGCCTAAGCTTTTCAGACCATCTCCTGTAGGAGCGAGCTCGCGATGGTCGTTAACGATAATGCGTGCCCACAGGTTGAACGTGGCGCTCTTGAGTCCATCGCGAGCAAGCTCGCTCCTACAAAAACTACCGTTCCTGTCGGCACGATCATGACCGAAACACTGCTTACGCTCATCAGCGCTGCCTTGATCAACAACCTTGTGTTGCACTGGCCGCTGGGCGTCGATCCGCTGCTGGGCAGCCAGCGCCGGCAGGTCCATGCCTTGGGCATTGCGACGACGTGCCTGATGCTGATCGTGGGCATGTTCGGCTACGCGCTCTATCACTGGCTACTGGTGCCGTTGCAATTGACGCCGCTGCGTCTGTTTGTGTTTCTGCCATTGAGCGTGCTGCTGATCGGCCCGTTGCTGAAGTTGCTGGCCCGGGTGTTTTCGACATTGCCGTTCGAGGACCTCTGGCCGTTGCTGCTGGGCAATGCTGGCGTGCTCGGCGTAGCCTTGCTCAACGCTCAGCAAGACAAGGGCTTCTTTCACGCCACAGCCTTGAGCCTTGGTGCAGGGTTGGGCTTCTGGCTGGTGTTGAGCCTGTTCACTGATTTGCGTGAACATACGGCCGACAACGATGTTCCCCTGCCCTTTCGCGGCTTGCCGATCGACCTGATTGGTGCCGGCCTGATCGCTGTGGCTTTTCTCGGATTCAGCGGACTGATCAAAACATGAGTCTGATTCAACGCATCGACGCACTCTTGCCGCAAACCCAATGCGGCAAATGCGGTCACCCCGGGTGCAAGCCGTACGCCGAAGGCATCGCCAGCGGTGAGCCGATCAACAAGTGTCCGCCCGGTGGCAAGGAAACCATCGCAGCCCTGGCCGAGCTGCTGAAAGTGCCGGTGCTGGAACTGGACATCACCCGCGGCCCGGCACCTGCGCAGATCGCCTATATCCGCGAAGCCGAGTGTATTGGTTGCACCAAGTGCATTCAGGCCTGTCCGGTCGATGCCATTGTCGGTGCGGCCAAACTGATGCACACGGTGATCATCGATGAGTGCACCGGTTGCGATCTTTGCGTGGCACCGTGCCCGGTGGACTGCATCGAAATGCGCCCGCTGCCGCCGGACACGGTACTGCCCGTTGTCGGGGGCCTGGCCCTCACACCGCAAGCGCGGCAGGCCCGCACCCTCAAGCGCGATCACGCACGGCGCCGCTTCGAGCAACGCAACGCGCGCTTGCAGCGTGAGGAGCAACAGAAAATTGCCGAGCGCCAGGCAAGGCAGCGAGCCGCACAACCTGCTGAAGCGGCAGTCGACCCGGTGCACGCCGCCCTCGAACGTGTTCGCGCACAGAAAGCCGCCAATGCCGATGCCGCGCTGAAAAAGGCGAAAATCGATGTGGCGATGAGTCGGGCGCAACTGCACAAATCGCTGAAGGCCTTCGGACATCCGCCGACCTTCGAACAGCAATCGCAGTTGATCGTCCTGCAACAACAGTTCGAAGCCGCCGAGCAAAACCTGGCGCAACTGGAAAGCGTCGCACCACCGGCCCCTGCGCCGACGATCCCCGCTGTGTCGTCAAATGATGCCGATCTGAAACGGGCCAGGATCCAGTTGGCCATGCGCCGCGCAGAACTGAAAAAGGCTCAGGCCAACGAAGCACCGGCAGAACAAATCGAAGCCCTGGAGCGCGCACTCAGCGAAGCCGAACGCCAGGTGGACGCCCATGCCAACCCTTGAAACGGTTGATGATCGCCTGCAACAGGCGATGAAACTGGTGCTGTTGGCCACGCTGCCGGGAATGCTGGCGGCGTTCTGGCTATACGGCTGGGGCGTGTTGATCAACCTGGTTCTGGCGGCCGCTGCTGCGTTGGCCGTCGAGGCCGCCGTTGTGCAATGGCGCAAGCGGCCGCTGCGACCAACCCTGAGTGACGGTAGCGCATTGGTCAGTGCCACCTTGCTCGCTCTGGCGCTGCCACCTTACTGCCCATGGTGGCTGACCCTCAGTGCCGCCGCTTTTGCCATGGTGTTTGGCAAGCACTTGTATGGCGGTGTCGGCTCGAATCCCTTCAACCCGGCGATGCTCGGTTTTGCTCTGGTGCTGGTGACCTTTCCCCAACCAATGACCCATTGGCCATCGTCCCATGGCCTGGATCTGCTCAGTGGCTTGCAGCAAGTGTTCGGTATCGGCCAGGCGCCGGATGCATGGGTACAGGCCACGGCACTGGACAGTCTGCGGATCAACAAAAGCCTGACCATGGATGAACTGTTTGCCGGCAACCCGGCATTCGGCCACTTCGGCGGCCGGGGAGTGGAATGGATGAGCCTGGCGTTTCTGGCAGGTGGATTGTTTCTCCTGCAACGGCGGGTGATCAGTTGGCATGCCCCGGTCGGCATGCTGGCCAGCCTGTTCATCATCAGCCTGTTGTGCTGGAACGGGTCGGGTTCCGACTCCCATGGTTCACCGCTGTTTCATCTGCTTAGCGGCGCGACCATGCTGGGGGCGTTCTTCATCATCACCGAACCGGTGTCCGGTGCCAGAAGCCCTGGCGCGCGACTGCTGTTCGGCGCTGGCGTCGGACTGCTGACTTATCTGATTCGTACCTGGGGCGGCTATCCGGACGGCATCGCCTTTGCCGTGCTGCTGATGAACCTGTGTGTGCCGGCGCTGGAGCGGTTCGTGGCGGCCAGACAACAGCCGGAGGTACCATGAGGCGGACGTCAAGCATCGCGCTTGTGGTGCTTTTGACCGCACTGGGCCTTGGTGTGACGTACTTCGTGCAGCTCGTCAGCGCGCCGCGCATTGCAGCCGAACAGCGCCTGATCGACAGCCGTAATCTGCTAGACCTGATCGCGCCGGACAGCTACGACAATCAACCACTCGAACACCCCATCAGGGTCGAATCAACTGCCCTGACCAACAGCGTCTTGCTCGGTGGCTATCTGGCGACCCGGGCCGATCAACCCGTCGCCGTGTTGCTGCGCAGTCAAACCCTGGGCTATGCGGGTGCCATCGACCTGTTGATCGCTGTCGACGCCAATGGCAGGTTGCTGGGCGTGAAAACCCTCAAACAGTCGGAAACCCCAGGACTGGGTGCGCGGATCGCCGACTGGCCCAATGCCTGGCTTCAGGTTTTTTCCGGCAAGTCTCGAACAGAACCGGGCGACAGTGGCTGGGCGTTGAAAAAGGATCAGGGACAGTTCGATCAGATCGCAGGCGCGACTATCACCTCAAGGGCGGTGATCAATGCCGTTCACGATGCGTTGCGCTACTTCGATGAACACCGGCAACAACTGCTCGGAAACCCTGCCCATGGATAACTCATCAACCCTGCGCAACGCCTTGATGCTGACGCCGCTGATCGGCGCTACCGAGTCGCTGATGGCCGCACTTGGACTGTGCCTGATGTTCATGGTGGTGACCCGGTTGTTCAGCCTGACCATGGGCGCCCTGCGATCCCGACTGGCCCCGGCGACCCGCTTGCTGGCCAGCATCCTGCTGGCGGCCACGCTCACCAGTTGCACGGAACTCATGGCACAGGCCTGGTCGCTGCAATGGCAGCAACATCTGGGGTTTTATGGCGCTTTGATCGCCTTGCAATGCGTCGCACTGGAACACACCGGGTTCTTTCAGAGCGATTGGCGTCAACGCCTGCAACTCGACAGCCTGTTTGCCACACTGATGATAGCACTGGGCCTGCTGCGCGAACTCATCGGCAACGGAACCTTGGGAAACCATCTATCGTGGCTGATCGGCGCAACGCAAACTGACTGGCAAGGTTGGGTACTGATGGCGGATGGCGGTCTGCGCCTGGCCACATTGGTCCCTGGCGGGTTCATCCTGCTCGGACTACTGATCGCCACCTGGCAGGCCTGGCGACCCAGGTCCACATATTGATCGTCTTCGAGGAAACTCACTGCACATGAATGCCGCAAAACGTCTGGAAATTTTCCGCAGGCTGCACGAGGACAACCCGGAACCAAAGACCGAACTGGCCTATTCCTCACCGTTCGAATTGCTGATTGCCGTGATCCTCTCCGCGCAGTCGACCGATGTCGGCGTCAACAAGGCCACAGCCAAGCTGTTCCCGGTCGCCAATACCCCGGCAGCAATCCATGCCCTGGGCGTGGAGGGACTGTCGGAGTACATCAAGACTATCGGTCTGTACAACAGCAAAGCAAAAAACGTGATCGAAACCTGCCGCCTGCTGATCGAGCGCCACGCCGGTGAAGTGCCACAAACCCGCGAAGAGCTGGAAGCACTGCCCGGCGTCGGCCGCAAAACCGCCAATGTGGTACTCAATACGGCATTCCGTCAGCTGACCATGGCCGTCGACACGCATATTTTCAGGGTCAGCAACCGGACTGGCATTGCTCCCGGCAAGAATGTGGTGGAAGTCGAGAAAAAGCTGATGAAATTCGTGCCCAAGGAGTACCTGCTCGACTCCCATCACTGGCTGATCCTTCACGGCCGCTATGTTTGCCTGGCCCGCAAGCCCCGATGCGGGAGCTGCCGGATCGAGGACTTGTGCGAATACAAGCACAAAACCTCCGACGATTGAGGCGCTATTAGGTTTATTGAATTGTCGATTGAAAAAATCTTTTTTACCCGCCGGGAGATTGTCGATATAAGGAGCGCCAAAGGCCTTCTTAGCCTGGAGTAGCTAAATGAGTACTGGCAAAGAGCAATTGGACGTAGAAGACGACTTCACCACCACCGAAACCGATGACGCCGAGCCGGTGGTTGAAGTAGCGAAAACCAATCTGAGTAAACGCCGCACCATCGACAACCTGCTGGAGGAGCGCCGACTGCAAAAGCAATTGGCCGATTACGATTTTGACTTATGACATCTCAAAGCCTCCCGAAACGGAGGCTTTTTTTTAAGTGCCATACTCTGCTGGACGCCCCTTGTCGCACAGTCAGGTCATCACACCAGACCATTGCGTTGTGCCAGCTCGATCAGATCGACCAGAGACCGCGCATTCAGCTTGAGCAACAGGCGGGTCTTGTAAGTACTGACTGTTTTATTGCTGAGAAACATTCCATCGGCAATCTCTTTATTGGTCTTTCCTCGGGCCAACTGTTGCAGGACCATCATTTCCCGCCCCGACAATCGATCAACCATATCGGCCTCACTGGCGTTCCCCAAACTGCAACGCACGGTATGCAGGGCTTGATTGGGAAAGTAGCTGTAGCCTGACAACACGGCCTTTATCGCACTGAGCAACTCCGTCAGGTCTTGTTGTTTGCAGACATAACCGGCCGCACCGGATTGCATGCAACGCATTGAAAAATGCCCCGGCGCCTGGGAAGTCAGGATCAGAACTTTCATCGGCATTGAGGTCGAAGACAAACGCGCGATGACTTCCAATCCGTCCAGCTTCGGAATCCCGATATCCAGAATGACAATATCCGGCATAAGTTCACGGGCTAGTTGCAGTGCATCCACACCATTATCAGTTTCTGCAATAACTTCGTAGCCATGACGTTCCATTAGCATACGTACCGCAAGACGAATGACGGGGTGATCATCCACGATCAGCACTTTATTCATGGGCAAGTCCAATTTTCGCTGTTCGAATTTTTAGAACCCGCACAATAGCCTAGTCGTTTCACCCATGGCATGTCGCCCCTTCCGGCCACCTGCACCAAGAGACATCCCCTACAAACAACACGGATTTCTCCTACAAAAATCCCTCGAACGGAATGAGTTGAAAACTGTGTCAGCGTCAGTGTGTCGCACTTTCCAGCAGCTGCCTCTATCGATTTACGCCCAAAATTTTCCGAGAGCCGGCCTGAACAGTCGCGCCCCGACAAACATAAGCCTCTACTCCTTCGTTAAAACGTAACTGATATTTACGCACTCAACACTCACACCAGAAATATCACACACCAAGAATCCAATTACTCTTACAGCAAATAATATTTTTTGAGCAATCATTAAAGCACCATCAACATTAAAAAAAATCGAAGAAAACGCGAAAACCACTACATCAACCCACCCTCATAAACCATTCAGAAAAAGACAATAGAAGATGAATACAGGACATGATAAAAAACGAATCAGCAACCCGATGACAATTATCGCGATATTCGCGGCGCTCTCTGAAACTTCGGCAGCCGTTTCTCTACCCTTCCTTGACCAAGAGGAAAGAGAACTCTATGTCTGGTTTCTGATCAGCTTTCCGTTTTATTTACTTTTGCTTTTTTTCGCGACACTCAACTTCAACTACAAATCACTTTATGCACCTTCCGACTTTGAAAAGGGCAAACACTTCATGAAAGTCATGGATGATGCCGGGCGGCCGACAAAAAAGACGTCCGGGAAGTCCTCTGGGAGCTCCACTCTGGAAACATCGACGAATGACCGACAGTCAGCTCGGACACCCTGCGGCGCACAGGACCCGCCAACGGAGATCGACCTGCAAACCACCGTATTTGTTCAGCATCAACTTCAGTTACCGGAATTTATAAAAGACCTGTACATCGTGGATGCACGCTGGATGAGCAAGGAGGTCGAGTTTGGAGCGCTGCTGGAAAAAATCCAGAGGCCACCGGAAAAGACGGCGTACGTGATTCTGTTTGTCACGTGTGCCGCTTCGGAGGCTTTATTGAAAGCCAGTGCGCTTGAACATTCAAAGCAGAGCAAGAGGCGCTGTGTCGCCTTCTATGTTGCCTACAATCTGGACTCGCACAGGTTGTCGGTCATCGATCAAACCGGACAACCGGCAGACAACAACACCTAGGACAGGACAGACCATTGGAAGGAGAAAAACAGGAAATCGTCAGCGCAAACACACGACAATGAAGTAACTGGCGTCACACCCCGTTTTCAGGTGCCTGACCTCGTCCTGGACGAGATCAGGCATCCATCACGATCTCAAAGGTCTCAGAACAGCTTCCGGCCTTTGTTCGCGGCGATACGCATGCGCAAGGCGTTGAGCTTGATGAAGCCCGCCGCATCCGCCTGGTTGTAGGCGCCGCCGTCTTCCTCGAAGGTCGCAATGTTGGCGTCGAACAGCGAGTCGTCAGACTTGCGGCCAGTGACGATCACATTGCCCTTGTACAGCTTCAGGCGCACAACGCCGTTCACGTTGACCTGGGACGCATCGATCATCTGTTGCAGCATCAGACGCTCAGGGCTCCACCAGTAGCCGGTGTAGATCAGGCTGGCGTACTTGGGCATCAGCTCGTCCTTGAGGTGAGCCACTTCGCGGTCCAGGGTGATCGACTCGATCGCACGGTGGGCACGCAGCATGATGGTGCCGCCAGGGGTTTCGTAACAGCCACGGGACTTCATGCCCACGTAACGGTTCTCGACGATGTCGAGACGGCCGATACCGTGCTCGCCACCGATACGGTTCAGGGTCGCCAGTACGGTGGCCGGAGTCATTTCGACGCCGTCCAGCGCGACGATGTCGCCGTTGCGGTAGGTCAGTTCCAGGTACTGCGGCTTGTCCGGAGCGTTTTCCGGGGAAACGGTCCAGCGCCACATGTCTTCTTCGTGCTCGGTCCAGGTGTCTTCCAGCACGCCGCCTTCATAGGAGATGTGCAGCAGGTTGGCATCCATGGAGTACGGGGATTTCTTCTTGCCGTGGCGTTCGATCGGGATCGCGTGCTTATCGGCGTAATCCATCAGTTTTTCACGGGACAGCAGATCCCATTCGCGCCAAGGGGCAATCACTTTCACACCAGGCTTCAAGGCATAGGCACCGAGTTCGAATCGAACCTGGTCGTTACCCTTGCCGGTGGCGCCATGGGAAATGGCGTCAGCGCCGGTTTCGTTGGCGATTTCGATCAGGCGCTTGGCGATCAGCGGACGAGCGATGGAAGTACCCAGCAGGTACTCGCCTTCGTAAACGGTATTGGCGCGGAACATCGGGAAAACGAAATCGCGCACGAACTCTTCGCGCAAGTCGTCGATGTAGATCTCTTTGACGCCCATGGCCTGAGCCTTGGCGCGTGCAGGTTCGACCTCTTCGCCCTGACCCAGGTCAGCGGTGAAGGTCACCACTTCACAGTTATAAGTATCCTGCAGCCACTTGAGGATCACCGAAGTGTCCAGGCCGCCGGAATACGCCAGAACGACCTTGTTTACGTCCGCCATGCCATCACTCCACGGGATTCTACGGAAAGCCGGGAAGTCTACCGCTCATGCAGAATAATTTACAGTGGCGCGACAGCTTATGACGACGAAGCGACAGATTATGTCGAGAGAGCGACGATGACCGAAAGGTCAGGAAGTGGCCGAAGTCGCCGCTTTCGTCGTCTGCGGGGCGACTTGTTCCACTGCTGCTCCACGCTCCAGGCGTACCGCTACCCGACGGTTCTTCGCGCGGTTGGCGTTACTGGTATTAGGCGCCAACGGATAACGTTCGCCATGGAAACGTACGGTGATTTGCGACTCCTGGATGCCGTTGGCCTTGAAGAACTCCATCACTGCCAGGGCTCGGCGCCGCGACAGGTCGCGGTTGGTCAGGCGGTTGCCGCTGTTGTCGGAGTGACCGTCGAGCTCGATGCGATTGACTGTCGGATCGGCCTTCATGTACTCCAGCATCACCTGCAGCCTGGCCTTCGCGGCGCTGTCGAGTTCGATTCCGCCGCCGGGGAAGCCGATGTCGGATTGCTTCACCTGCTCGAAGTTCTGCGGCAACAGTTTGGCCACGCAGATTTGATAATCGGCAAACGCCTTGGTGAACCGGACCGGCAGCAGGCGCACTTCCGACACTCGGCCATCCCCCGAAGAATGGCGAACCACCGGACTGCGACCGTCCATCAGTCCGCTGATCAGGCGCCCGGCCTGAGCCTGTGAACTGTTGAACAAGACGTTGCCGCTACCGATCCTTACCGTGCCCAGGTTGATGTCGTCACGCCCCGGTTGCCACGGTGCTGCAGCGGCCAGCAAGGTCGCCGAACCGCCGCCGATCATCGGGTTATAGGCTTTCAGACGAAACGTTGCCTGCTCACCGGCCTTGCGCACGAACTCGCCCGAACCGAAGTCGGCAACCGGCTGAGTCAGGCGGCATTCGAACTTGTCACCTTCGACCGTCCACTCAATGCTCTCCAGACGAGTCTGGAAAGTGAGCGCCATCGCGGGAAGGCTGGCAAACACACTGAGCAAGGCTAAATAACGCTGGCGCACGGGAGGCTCCACTGGCTTTTACAACAAAAAGACCGACACACGCATGTTCACGGCATACCTGTTGGATATCGGAAGCTTCCTGCAAAACTTGATAGCGAGTGCCTGCAAGAGTCTTTTCCGGTAGCATTCCCTTGAGTTTGACCCGCCTGGAATCCCCTCATGTCCGACCGCCTGACCCTGCTGCGTCCCGACGACTGGCACATTCATCTTCGCGATGGTGCCGTGTTGACCAATACCGTCGCGGATGTCGCGCGCACCTTTGGCCGCGCCATCATCATGCCCAACCTGGTTCCACCAGTGCGCAACGCGGCCGAAGCCGACGGCTATCGCCAGCGGATTCTCGCTGCCCGCCCGGCCGGCAGCCTGTTCGAGCCACTGATGGTCCTGTACCTGACCGACCGCACCCAGCCTGAAGAAATTCGCGAGGCCAAGGCCAGCGGATTCGTGCACGCCGCCAAGCTGTACCCGGCCGGCGCGACCACCAACTCGGACTCTGGCGTCACCAGCATCGACAAGATTTTCCCTGCACTCGAGGCCATGGCCGACGTCGGGATGCCGTTGTTGATCCACGGTGAAGTCACCCGGGGCGATGTCGACGTATTCGACCGCGAAAAAATCTTCATCGACGAGCACATGCGTCGTGTGGTCGAGCGTTTCCCGACCCTCAAAGTGGTCTTCGAACACATCACCACCGCGGACGCCGTGCAGTTCGTCAACTCGGCCTCGGCCAACGTGGGCGCGACCATCACCGCGCACCACCTGCTGTACAACCGCAACCACATGCTGGTGGGCGGGATTCGGCCGCACTTCTATTGCCTGCCGATCCTCAAGCGCAATACCCACCAGGAAGCCCTGCTCGACGCCGCCACCAGCGGCAGTGAGAAGTTCTTCCTCGGCACCGACTCGGCGCCCCACGCCCAGCACGCCAAAGAGGCGGCCTGCGGCTGCGCCGGTTGCTACACCGCCTATGCGGCCATCGAGATGTACGCCGAAGCCTTCGAACAGCGCAATGCGCTGGACAAGCTCGAGGCCTTCGCCAGCCTCTACGGCCCGCGGTTCTATGGTCTGCCGGCCAACACCGATCGCATCACCCTGGTCCGCGAAGAATGGACCGCCCCTACCAGCCTGCCATTTGGCGAGCTGACCGTTATCCCGCTGCGCGCCGGTGAAAAACTGCGCTGGCGCCTGCTGGAGGAACACGCGTGAGTGAAGCCCATTTCGACGACGAACTGGAAGGCAATGGCGGCGCAAGCGGCCCTCGTCATCCAATGGCAGCCAGGTTCCGTGGCTACCTGCCAGTTGTCGTCGACGTAGAAACCGGTGGCTTCAACTCGGCCACCGACGCCCTGCTGGAAATCGCCGCGACCACCATCGCCATGGATGAAAAGGGGTTTGTCTACCCGGATCACACCTACTTCTTCCGTGTCGAGCCGTTCGAAGGCGCGAACATCGAAGCGGCGGCCCTGGAGTTCACCGGGATCAAGCTCGATCACCCGCTACGCATGGCCGTGAGTGAAGAGACGGCCCTGAACGATATCTTCCGCGGCGTGCGCAAGGCCCTCAAGGCCAATGGTTGCAAACGGGCGATCCTGGTCGGGCATAACAGCAGCTTCGACCTGGGCTTCCTCAATGCAGCGGTTGCGCGTCTGGACATGAAGCGCAATCCGTTCCATCCGTTCTCCAGTTTCGATACCGCAACGCTCGCTGGCCTGGCCTACGGTCAGACCGTGCTGGCCAAGGCTTGCCAGGCAGCGGACATCGATTTCGATGGCCGCGAGGCTCACTCGGCCCGTTACGACACCGAGAAGACCGCTGAGCTGTTCTGCGGCATCGTCAATCGCTGGAAGCAAATGGGCGGTTGGGAAGATTTCGACGATTGATTGTTCCGGCGTTATCCCGCCCATAAAAAAACCGGCCTCGATGGGCCGGTTTTTTTGTACCTGCTTTTGTAGCTTGAGCGTGCGCCTTACAGAGCGGCAGCGTGCTCGGTCAGGTATGCCGCAACGCCTTCTGGCGAAGCGTTCATGCCTTTGTCGCCTTTTTTCCAGTTGGCAGGGCAGACTTCGCCGTGCTCTTCGTGGAATTGCAGAGCGTCGACCAGACGGATCAGCTCTTCCATGTTACGGCCCAGTGGCAGGTCGTTGATGATCTGCGAGCGGACAACACCTTTGTCGTCGATCAGGAACGCGCCACGAAATGCCACGCCGTCAGCGGACTGAACGTCGTAGGCCTTCATGATGTCCTGCTTGATGTCGGCAGCCATGGTGTAGCGAACCTGGCCGATACCGCCATTGTTCACTGGAGTGTTGCGCCATGCGTTGTGGGTGAAGTGCGAGTCGATCGACACAGCGATCACTTCAACGTTACGCGCCTTGAACTCGGACATGCGGTTGTCCAGAGCGATCAGCTCGGACGGGCAAACGAAAGTGAAGTCCAGTGGGTAGAAGAACACCAGGCCGTATTTGCCTTTGATCGCCGAAGACAGGGTGAAGCTGTCAACGATCTCGCCATTGCCGAGTACGGCCGGTACGGTGAAGTCAGGGGCTTGTTTGCCTACGAGTACGCTCATTGGATATCTCCTGGTGTAATAGCGTGAGAAACAGGGTTCGAATCAGCCTGCCACCCTGAGGCGACAGCCCTGTGACACGATCCCCGGTCGCAAAAGACCGTCCATCATACACCGCACGTTTGAGCTGGCTTAGCTGTATTTTCCCGGTACGATGAAATCCGCATCGGTTTTTATATCACCGGTTTACCAGGCAGACCGTTCGTCAGCCATCCCCACTCATGACGAAAAGTGCACTGAAACTACTTTGACAATCATTCTCGTTAACATTAAGATCCATCGCAATTGAGTCACAATCAGCGACGGTCTTTCCTTATGTATGTTTGCCTCTGCACTGGCGTCACCGACGGTCAAATCCGCGATGCGATCTATGAAGGATGCTGCAGCTACAAGGAAGTCCGAGTGGCCACCGGCGTTGCCAGTCAATGCGGCAAATGTGCCTGCCTCGCCAAGGAAGTGGTCCGCGAGACCCTGACCAAACTGCAAACGGCCCAGGCTGCTATTCCTTTTCCAGCAGAATTTACCGTGGCTTAAATATAGAATTTCAAAGAACCGGACATATGTCCGGTTTTTTTATGCCTGAAAATCAACTGGTTATGTTCTAGACGCGGAACACAAACATTCTTATTCCGATTAATTTTCATTTAAGTTTCAACAACTTAGGTTTGACACCCTTAAATACGCAGCTCAAACTCTGCCCTATTGACAGCTAATAAAGGGCAGGACCCCATCATGAAAGGCGACGTTACAGTCATCCAGCATCTCAACAAGATCCTCGCCAATGAGCTGGTCGCGATCAATCAATACTTCCTGCATGCGCGCATGTATGAAGATTGGGGCCTGAACAAGCTCGGCAAGCACGAGTACCACGAATCCATCGACGAGATGAAGCACGCCGACAAGCTGATCAAGCGGATCCTGTTCCTTGAAGGCCTGCCGAACGTCCAGGACCTGGGCAAGCTGCACATCGGCGAGCACACCAAGGAAATGCTGGAGTGCGACCTGCGTATCGAACGCACCGGTCACGCGGATCTCAAAGTGGCTATTGCCCATTGCGAAACAGTCGGCGACTTCGGTAGCCGCGAGCTGCTTGAAGATATCCTCGAGTCCGAAGAAGAACATATCGATTGGCTGGAAACCCAGTTGGGCCTGATCGATAAAATCGGACTCGAGAACTACCTGCAATCGCAGATGGGCGAAGAGTAGGAGCTGCCGCAGGCTGCGATCCTGGCGATTGCAGCGGCAACTTTGCAGTAACACCCAGACACAATGAAAAGCCCCGCACTCTGCAACAGAGGCGGGGCTTTTTAATGCCTCCTGTAGGAGCTGGCTTGCCAGCGAAGAACGATGACGCGGTTCAGCGATATACCGCGTCATCGTTCTTCGCGAGCAAGCTTGCTCCTACGGGGCCGAGTCAGGCTTCGGACTTGTTGGCAGCAGCGGCTTCAACAGCAGCCTTGATGGTGGCTTGCAGCGAACCGTCAGCAGCCATTTCAGTCATGATGTCGCTACCGCCGATCAACTCACCACCGACCCACAGCTGCGGGAAGGTTGGCCAGTTGGCGTATTTTGGCAGGTTGGCGCGGATTTCCGGGTTCTGCAGGATATCCACGTACGCAAACTTTTCGCCACACGCCATCACGGCCTGCGCGGCTTTCGCGGAGAAGCCGCACTGCGGGGCATTCGGCGAGCCTTTCATGTAAAGCAGAATGGTGTTGTTGGCAATCTGCTCTTTAATCGTTTCGATGATATCCATGGAGCACCTCGGCTGAACTTTCCGACTCATGGGTCGGCACGGTGGCGCATTGTAACGGAAAGCCGAGCACCCTGCTCGGTCTCTCCATCAGTCTGGTTCAAACCGCCGCTACTGTCACCGGCACACCATTGAGCACGGCGTTTCCCGACAGTTCGTCAAGCCGGCATTCGTCGGTCAGGTCGTTGGCGCTCGAACCCGGCTGACTGCTGGCAATCGACATTTGCACGCCCGGCCGCGCGTGACCCCAGCCGTGAGGGAGGCTGACCACGCCTTTCATCATGTCCAGACTGCCAAGCACTTCGACCTCAATTACCCCCACCCGCGAGCTGACCCGCACACGCTGTCCGTCGCTGAGACCGCGACCGGCCAGGTCGTGCGGATGCATCAGCAACTGATGACGCGGCTTGCCCTTCACCAACCGATGATAATTATGCATCCATGAGTTGTTGCTGCGCACATGCCGGCGGCCAATCATCAACAACTCGTCGGCGGCCGGTGCCTTCAAGGCTGCAAAGCGCGCCAGGTCAGCGAGAATCGCGGTCGGTGCGGCCTGAATGCGTTGATTGGCAGTCTTCAGGCGTGGTGCCAGGTTAGGCTTGAGCGCTCCCAGATCAACGCCATGGGGATGATCGAACAAGGTCGCCAGTGACAGCCTGTGCTCTGAAATGTCGCCGTACATCCCCGTTCGCAGGCCGTGATCGATCATTTGCGCCGGGGTGATGGTGGGCTTCAACTCTTTGCCGGTCCTGGCGGCAAATGCCTTGGCCAACCCGACGAAGATCTCCCAGTCGTGCAATGCACCTTCGGGCCTGGCGAGAATGGCGCGGTTGAAGCGGCTGACGTTGCGCACTGCAAACAGGTTGAACGTCGTGTCGTAATGATCGTTTTCCAGCGCCGATGTGGACGGCAGGATCAAGTCGGCGTAACGCGTGGTTTCATTGATGTACAGGTCGATACTGACCATGAATTCCAGCCCGCCCAGCGCCTGCTCGAGCTTTCGGCCATTGGGCGTGGACAGCACCGGATTGCCTGCCACCGTGATCAGCGCCCGGACTTGCCCTTCCCCCTCGGTGAGCATCTCTTCGGCCAGCGCCGACACCGGCAACTCTCCGGCATATTCCGGGCGCCCGGAAACCCGGCTCTGCCACAGATTGAAATGCCCGCCCGAGGTCGACGCCACCAGGTCCACCGCCGGCTCAGTGCACAAGGCACCACCGACGCGATCGAGATTGCCGGTGACCAGATTGATCAACTGCACCAGCCAGTGGCACAGCGTACCGAAGGCCTGGGTCGAGACGCCCATGCGGCCATAGCAGACCGCACTCGGTGCCGCAGCGAAGTCCCGCGCCAATTGGCGGATCTGTTCGGCTGGTACGGCGCACAACGGGCTCATGGCTTCGGCGGTGAACCGCGCGACGGCATCCCGCACGTCCTCCAGACCGTCTACCGGCAGATGGCTGTCGCGGGTCAGACCTTCAGCGAACAAGGTATTGAGCAGCCCGAACAACAGCGCGGCATCACCACCCGGGCGCACGAACAGATGCTGATCGGCAATCGCCGCCGTTTCACTGCGACGAGGGTCGACCACCACCACTTTGCCGCCCCTGGCCTGTATCGCCTTCAAGCGTTTTTCCACATCCGGCACGGTCATGATGCTGCCGTTCGAAGCCAGCGGGTTGCCGCCCAGAATCAGCATGAAATCGGTGTGATCGATGTCCGGGATCGGCAGCAGCAAACCGTGGCCGTACATCAAATGGCTGGTCAGGTGATGAGGCAATTGATCGACCGAGGTGGCGGAAAACCGGTTGCGGGTTTTCAGCAAGCCGAGGAAGTAGTTGCTGTGAGTCATCAGCCCGTAATTGTGCACGCTCGGGTTGCCCTGATAGACCGCCACTGCGTTTTGCCCGTGACGCTCCTGAATGGCGGCGAGGCGTTCGGCGACCAGCTTGAATGCCGCGTCCCACTCGATGGGCTGCCACTCATTGCCCACCCGTTGCATTGGCCGATGCAGGCGATCCGGATCGTTCTGGATGTCTTGCAGTGCCACGGCTTTGGGGCAGATGTGCCCACGGCTGAACGTATCCTGAGGGTCGCCCTTGATCGATGTGATCCGGACGTTACCGCCTTCGACCTCGGTGGTTTCGATGGTCAGGCCACAGATGGCTTCGCACAAATGGCACGCACGGTGATGGAGAGTCTTGGTCATGGCCAGTCTCTGTCTTGTTTTGGGCCGGCAACGATGGCCGCGGAAACAAAACTATGGCGCCAGACCCGCCGCCACGCCAGCGACGTGCGTCTTGTGAATCGGTGGATATCAGGCCAGCCGATGTCCACCGCAGTTCAGGTCGAAGGCAGCCTGGGCGGCGCCTGCAACTGGAGTTCCTGAAAGGTTTCAATCGGCCCGTGAGGGACATGCACGTCACCCACTTCGCCGGTCAGGCTCCCGTGTTCGTCGAGCCCGGTGCTGATCAATGACAAGTCAGAAACCGACTGTCAGCACACCGTTGCCACCCCGCCTGATTGCCAAGCCCCGAGAGGCCAGTGTACAAATGAGGCGCCGCTATCAGGAAACAGGCTTCAAAAGCGCTACCTCGGTAAACCCGTAGCACCTCTGAAACTCCCTAAAAACTGTAGCCCTATTGGTAAGACGCGACATTTAATTATAAGATCGCGCCTTCCCCTATTTCGTCGCCCCGTGCGGCTTACGCCGCAGGTCTCGCCCGTTGTTCCGTCAAACAAGGCTTTGAGCATCTGCGGTTTGTAGCAAAAAGGTAGTCAATGATGAGCGCAAGGCACTTTCTCTCCCTGATGGATTGCACGCCCGAAGAGCTGGTCAGCGTGATCCGTCGAGGCGTTGAGCTCAAGGACCTGCGTAACCGCGGCGTACTGTTCGAGCCTCTGAAAAACCGCGTCCTGGGGATGATTTTCGAGAAATCCTCGACCCGCACCCGGATCTCCTTCGAGGCTGGCATGATCCAGCTCGGCGGCCAGGCGATCTTTCTGTCGCCACGTGACACCCAGTTGGGTCGTGGCGAGCCGATCGGCGATTGCGCCATCGTCATGTCGAGCATGCTCGACGCAGTGATGATCCGTACCTTTGCCCACAGCAACCTGACCGAATTCGCCGCCAACTCCCGCGTGCCCGTGATCAATGGCCTGTCCGATGACCTGCATCCGTGCCAGTTGCTGGCGGACATGCAGACCTTCCTCGAACACCGCGGCTCCATCCAGGGCAAGACCGTGGCCTGGATCGGCGACGGCAACAACATGTGCAACAGTTATATAGAAGCGGCGATCCAGTTCGACTTCCAGTTACGCGTGGCCTGCCCGGAAGGCTACGAGCCCAATCCTGAATTCGTGGCCAAGGCCGGCGATCGGGTCACCATCGTTCGCGATCCGAAAGAAGCCGTGCGCGGTGCACACCTGGTGAGTACCGACGTCTGGACCTCCATGGGTCAGGAAGAAGAAACCGCCAAGCGTCTGCAGCTGTTCGCACCGTACCAGGTCAACCGCGCCCTGCTTGACCTGGCTGCTGAAGACGTACTGTTCATGCATTGCCTGCCGGCACACCGCGGCGAAGAAATCAGTGTCGACCTGCTCGACGACAAACGTTCGGTGGCCTGGGATCAAGCCGAAAACCGCCTGCACGCGCAAAAGGCCTTGCTCGAGTTTCTCGTCGAGCCGGCGTACCACCACGCATGAGCCAGCCTTTACTGCTTAACCTGCGCAACCTCGCCTGCGGCTATCAGGACCAACGCGTAGTACAGAACCTGAACCTGCATCTGAACGCTGGTGACATCGGTTGCCTGCTCGGCTCTTCGGGCTGCGGCAAGACCACCACACTACGGGCGATTGCCGGCTTTGAACCGGTACATGAAGGCGAAATCCAGCTGGCGGGCGAAACCATCTCCAGCGCCGGCTTCACCCTCGCGCCGGAGAAACGTCGCATTGGCATGGTGTTCCAGGACTACGCGCTGTTTCCGCATTTGAGTGTGGCCGACAACATCGCCTTCGGCATACGCAAGCATCCGCAAAAGGATCGCGTGACCGAAGAACTGCTGGAACTGGTCAACCTGAAGAACCTCGGCAAGCGCTTCCCCCACGAACTTTCAGGAGGCCAGCAGCAACGTGTCGCCCTGGCCCGCGCACTGGCGCCCGATCCGCAATTACTGTTGCTCGACGAGCCGTTCTCCAACCTCGATGGCGAATTGCGCCGCAAGCTCAGCCACGAAGTACGCGACATCCTCAAGGCTCGAGGCACCAGCGCGATTCTGGTGACTC
Organism: Pseudomonas sp. A-B-19; assembly: GCF_019947515.1. NCBI lineage: Bacteria > Pseudomonadati > Pseudomonadota > Gammaproteobacteria > Pseudomonadales > Pseudomonadaceae > Pseudomonas > Pseudomonas sp. A-B-19. Next base: position 30,651 of record NZ_JAGYGN010000021.1, on the reverse strand, counting down.
ATGACCAGGAAGAAGCCTTTGCAGTCAGTGACCACGTTGGCGTGTTCAAGGAAGGTCGCCTGGAACAATGGGATACGCCCTACAACCTGTATCACGAACCGCTGACCCCCTTCGTGGCGAGCTTCATCGGCCAGGGCTATTTCATTCGCGGTCAGTTGAGCAGCCCGGAATCGGTGCAAACCGAACTCGGCGAATTGCGTGGCAACCGGGCCTACACCTGGCCGGTAGGCGGTGCCGTGGACGTGTTGCTGCGCCCGGACGATATCGTCTACGCGCCGGACAGCGCACTGAAGGCGCGAATTGCCGGCAAGACGTTCCTGGGTGCATCGACCCTGTATCGCTTGCAGCTACCGACAGGCGCACAGCTGGAATCAATCTTCCCGAGCCATGTCGATCGCCAGGTTGGGGCGGATGTAGGTATTCGTGTCGCGGCTGAACACCTGGTGCTGTTCCAGGCGTCCGGCAGCACCGCGGCGCAGATTCCGGCTGTTGAATCAGGTGTCCGGCGCTACAGCGCCGCTAGCTAAACAACACAATCCCTGTGGAAGCGAGCTCGCTCGCGATGACGGTTTCAAATTCAACAGAGATGCTGACTGATCCACCGCTATCGCGAGCAAGCTCGCTCCCACATTGGACTGGCATTAGCTCAACATCAGCGTGCCACTGGCAACCAGGGTCGCATTTCCACCGATCTTCACGCGATCGCCTTCCAGTCGACAGAACAATTCCCCACCCCGCGCCGAACACTGAAAAGCCGTCAGGCTCGACTTGCCCAATCGCCTTGACCAGTACGGAATCAGAAGGCAATGGGTCGATCCGGTCACCGGGTCTTCATTGATGCCGATTGCCGGGGCGAAGTAGCGAGAAACGAAATCGTGCTGGCTGCCCCGCGCCGTCACGATGGCGCCCAACCATGGCAGCTTTGCCAGGGCCACCATGTCCGGCTTGCAGTCGAGCACGGCTTGCTCGGACTCCAGCACCACGAACAGTTCATTCGAACCCAGCACCTCAACAGCCTCCACGCCCAGTGCACGCTCGATTTCCGGGATCATGTTCACCGGCGACGCAGCGATCGCAGGGAAGTCCAGCCACAGGCCTGCGCCCTCCCGCGTCACGCTCAACGGGCCGGACTTACAGGTGAAGTCCAGTCGCTCGACGGGCTCCTTATAGATCTCAAACAGCACATAGGCGCTAGCCAGCGTCGCGTGACCGCACAATGGCACCTCGGTGGTCGGCGTAAACCAGCGGATGTGCCAGCCCTGCCCTTCGCGCACGACAAACGCCGTTTCGGCGAGGTTGTGCTCAGCGGCAATCTTTTGCATCAGTTCATCGGCGAGCCAGGTATCGAGCCGATAGACCATCGCCGGGTTACCACTGAACGGCTGATTGCTGAACGCGTCGACCTGATGAAACTCAAGCTGCATAACCTTCTCCCTTGGTTTGTCCGCTGAGCATGCGGCGCAGGCCGAACGAGCGCCAGTGACAGAGCGGGCAGATTTTCACCATACAGCGCTGCACTTGCTTCAATGCTCACGCCCGACCGATATCGGCAAACTTCGCCTGGGTGTGCTCGGCCAGCACGGCCGGTGCCAGTTCGACTTCCAGTCCACGTCGACCCGCACTGACAAAAATACTGGCGAAGGGCTGGGCTGAATTATCAATGAATGTACGCAAACGCTTTTTCTGCCCCAACGGACTGATCCCGCCCAACAGATAACCCGTAGACCGTTGCGCTGCCGCCGGATCGGCCATTTCGACCTTTTTCACACCAGCGGCGTGGGCCAATCCTTTCAAGTCCAGGCTGCCGACAACCGGCACCACGGCCACCAGCAACTCTCCTTTTTCGCTGGCCGCCAGCAGGGTCTTGAACACCTGCGCCGGATCGAGCCCGAGTTTTTCCGCCGCTTCCAGGCCGTAGGAGGCAGCCTTCGGGTCATGTTCGTAGCTGTGTACGCGATGTTCGGCCCGAACCTTTTTCAACAAATCCAATGCGGGGGTCATGACAGCTCCAGACTGGGCGGCAGAAGAAAAATACTGCGCCCGATTCTAGGACATTGATCGTTAAAAGGCTCTACGGCGGAGCATCCATAACGTCATTGCCTGGCCATCCCATTGCGCAATGACTCATTCATTCATGCAACGAATAGTTTTTTTGTGACCGATGGTTCACTTTCGACCTTTGACATCAGCGTTTCTTGTCTATATTTTTTCGTTTCTGAAACTGCAAGAAACGTTCTACCGCTGCACCCCGCACCAGACCGAGACCAGGATGGGGATCCTGCCTCGGCGAAAAGCGCGCTCCGACCATGATGGAAAAAAGCGCCAGACAACAAAAAAAAGAGGTTTCAATGACAATCGCTTTACAACAACCGCCGCTCTCGAGCCAATGCATGGCCGAGTTTCTGGGTACGGCGCTGCTGATATTTTTTGGTACAGGCTGTGTTGCCGCGCTCAAGGTCGCGGGTGCCAGTTTTGGCTTGTGGGAAATCAGCATTATCTGGGGCGTCGGTGTCAGCATGGCGATCTATCTCACCGCCGGAGTTTCCGGGGCTCATCTGAACCCTGCCGTCAGCATTGCCCTGAGCATTTTCGCGGACTTCGAAAAACGTAAATTGCCTTTCTACGTACTCGCCCAAGTGGCGGGTGCCTTCTGTGGAGCGTTGTTGGTCTACACCCTCTACAGCAATCTGTTTTTCGAATTCGAACAAACGCACCACATGGTTCGCGGCACTCAAGCCAGCCTCGAATTGGCCTCTGTGTTCTCCACCTTCGCGAATCCTGTGCTGACCACCGCCCAGGCATTTCTGGTCGAGGTGATCATTACGGCCATCCTGATGGGCGTGATCATGTCCCTGACCGATGACAACAACGGCCTGCCAAAAGGCCCGCTGGCACCACTGCTGATCGGCCTGCTGATTGCGGTGATCGGCAGCTCGATGGGACCGCTGACCGGTTTTGCCATGAACCCTGCGCGGGACTTCGGCCCTAAACTGATGACTTTCTTCGCTGGCTGGGGTGAAATTTCCTTCACCGGCGGACGCGATATTCCGTATTTCCTGATTCCTGTTTTCGCACCGATTGTCGGTGCCTGCCTCGGCGCCGCCGCCTATCGCGGGCTGATTGCCCGCCATCTGCACAGCGCGGTAACTGCTACACAGAATGCAACAGCTGCCATTGACGGCAAACCCAGGACTTCTTGATACCGTTGGCGCGTGCCCCCTGCCCTTTGATCACGCGCCAGACCTCACTCCCTTATTTCGACCAAGGCAATCGACATGACCGACACACAGAATAAGAACTACATCATTGCCCTCGATCAGGGTACGACCAGCTCCCGCGCGATCATTTTCGACCGTGACGCGAACGTGGTGTGCACCGCCCAACGGGAGTTCGCACAGCACTACCCGCAAGCCGGTTGGGTCGAGCATGACCCGATGGAGATCTTCGCCACCCAAAGCGCCGTGATGGTCGAGGCCCTGGCACAAGCCGGCCTGCACCACGATCAGGTAGCAGCCATCGGCATCACCAACCAGCGCGAAACCACCGTGGTCTGGGACAAGAACACCGGCCGTCCGATCTACAACGCAATCGTCTGGCAGTGCCGACGCAGCACCGAGATCTGCCAGCAACTCAAGCGCGATGGCCACGAGCAATACATCAGCGAAACCACTGGCCTGGTCACCGACCCGTACTTCTCCGGCACCAAGCTCAAGTGGATCCTCGATAACGTCGAAGGCAGCCGCGAGCGCGCGCGCAACGGTGAACTGCTGTTCGGCACCGTCGACAGTTGGCTGATCTGGAAATTTACCGGCGGCAAGGTGCATGTCACCGACTACACCAACGCTTCGCGCACCATGCTCTTCAACATCCACACCCTGGAGTGGGACGCGAAGATGCTGGAAGTCCTCGACATCCCGCGCCAGATGCTCCCGCAAGTCAAATCGTCGTCCGAGATCTACGGCCACACCAAAAGCGGCATCGCCATCGGTGGCATTGCCGGTGACCAGCAAGCCGCTCTGTTCGGCCAGATGTGTGTCGAGCCAGGCCAGGCGAAAAACACCTACGGCACTGGCTGCTTCCTGTTGATGAACACCGGCGACAAAGCCGTGAAATCCCGACATGGCATGCTGACCACCATCGCTTGCGGCCCGCGTGGCGAAGTCGCTTACGCGCTGGAAGGCGCGGTGTTCAACGGCGGCTCTACCGTGCAGTGGCTGCGTGACGAACTGAAGATCATCAACGACGCCCACGACACCGAATACTTCGCCAACAAGGTCAAGGACAGCAACGGTGTGTACCTGGTGCCGGCCTTCACCGGCCTTGGCGCCCCGTACTGGGACCCGTACGCCCGTGGTGCATTGTTCGGACTGACCCGCGGCGTACGCGTGGATCACATCATTCGCGCCGCGCTGGAATCGATTGCCTACCAGACCCGCGACGTGCTGGACGCCATGCAGCAAGACTCCGGGGAGCGCCTGAAAGCTCTGCGTGTGGACGGCGGTGCAGTGGCCAACAATTTCCTCATGCAGTTCCAGGCCGACATCCTCGGCACCCAGGTCGAGCGTCCGCAAATGCGCGAAACCACGGCACTGGGTGCGGCTTACCTGGCCGGTCTGGCGTGTGGCTTCTGGGGCAGCCTGGAAGAGTTGCGTGGCAAGGCCGTGATCGAACGCCAGTTCGAACCGACGCTGGACGAAGCCGCGAAGGAAAAACTCTACGCAGGGTGGAAAAAAGCGGTCAGCCGCACCCGTGATTGGGCAGCTGAAGACGAGGCTGAATGAGCTAACCCCAGTCCCCATATCTGTATGTAACTGGTAGGGAGCGGATTCCTGCGTCATCATGGGCAAATTTTGCACGGCAGCCCAAAGGACGCCCCATGAATCTGCCTCCCCGTCAGCAGCAAATCCTCGAACTGGTCCGCGAACGCGGTTATGTCAGCATCGAGGAAATGGCCACGTTGTTCGTCGTTACCCCGCAGACCATCCGCCGCGACATCAATCAGCTTGCGGAAGCCAACTTGTTGCGTCGCTACCACGGTGGCGCCGCTTATGATTCCAGTGTCGAAAACACCGCCTACGCCATGCGCGCCGATCAGATGCGCGATGAAAAACAGCGTATCGGCGAAGCCATTGCCGCACAGATTCCCGACCATGCCTCGTTATTCATCAACATTGGCACGACCACCGAGTCCATTGCCCGGGCACTGCTCAACCACAGTCACCTGAAAATCATCACCAACAACCTGCATGTGGCTTCGATGCTCAGCGCCAAGGACGACTTCGACGTACTGCTGACCGGTGGCAATGTACGACGTGACGGCGGTGTGGTCGGTCAGGCCAGTGTCGACTTCATCAACCAGTTCAAGGTCGATTTCGCCTTGGTCGGCATCAGCGGTATCGATGAGGACGGCAGCCTGCTGGACTTCGATTATCAGGAAGTGCGGGTATCCCAGGCGATCATCGCCAATGCCCGGCAAGTGATCCTCGCGGCCGACTCCAGCAAATTCGGACGCAACGCCATGATTCGCCTGGGGCCGATCAGCCTCGTCGATTGCCTGGTCACCGATCAGCAGCCTTCCCCGGCGCTGGTGCAACTGCTGAATCAACACAAGGTTCGGCTGGAGGTCGTTTAAGCACACCGCTCCCCTGTGGCGAGGGAGCTTGCTCCCGCCGGGCTGCGAAGCGGCCCCCAAACCATTCAACCGAGATCGTTCAGATTCACTCGGTCAGCTGCAATTGCGACGGCTTCGCCGCCGAGCGGGACGGTGCGGCGATCCGACAAGCTCCCTCGCCACAAAAGCATTTAACTTGCGCATTCAATGTTCGTAAATTTTCCTTTAACGGCCCTTCGATGAGTATTTTCAATCGAAGCTGACTGGCTGCGGGCGTCTTTATGAGCTAGTATTTTCGAAAATGAACATTAATGTTCGAATTCAAATACAGAACATCAAAGAATTCCGAGGCTGAGCCGATGCCCAATTCCACCTTGCCTACGCCCCCTCTTGCCGAGGTTTACGATATCGCCGTCATCGGTGGCGGGATCAATGGCGTGGGAATTGCCGCGGATGCCGCCGGTCGCGGTCTTTCGGTGTTCCTTTGCGAAAAGGATGATCTGGCCAGCCATACCTCGTCGGCCAGCAGCAAGCTGATTCACGGTGGCCTGCGTTACCTCGAACATTACGAGTTCCGCCTGGTGCGTGAAGCCCTGGCCGAACGCGAAGTACTGCTGGCCAAGGCTCCGCACATCGTCAAGCAAATGCGCTTCGTATTGCCGCACCGCCCGCACCTGCGCCCGGCGTGGATGATTCGCGCCGGTCTGTTCCTCTATGACAACCTGGGCAAGCGCGAGCAATTGCAAGGTTCGAAAAGCCTGAAGTTCGGCCCCGACAGCGCGCTCAAAAGCGAGATCACCAAAGGCTTCGAATACTCCGATTGCTGGGTCGACGACGCGCGCCTGGTGGTGTTGAACGCCATGGCCGCCCGGGAAAAAGGCGCCCACATTCACACCCAGACCCGTTGCGTCAGTGCTCGCCGCACCAAGGGCCTGTGGCACCTGCATCTGGAGCGCGCCGATGGCAGCCTGTTTTCGATCCGCGCCAAAGCCTTGGTGAACGCGGCCGGGCCATGGGTCGCCAGGTTCATTCGCGATGACCTGAAGATGGAATCGCCATACGGCATCCGCCTGATCCAGGGCAGCCACCTGATCGTGCCGAAACTGTACGAAGGCGAACACGCGCACATCCTGCAAAACGAAGATCAGCGTATCGTGTTCACCATTCCGTACCTCAATCACTTCACCCTGATCGGTACCACCGACCGCGAGTACACCGGCGATCCGGCGAAAGTGGCAATTACCGATGGCGAAACCGATTACCTGCTGAACGTGGTCAATGCCCATTTCAAAAAGCAGATCAGCCGCGACGACATCCTGCACAGCTATTCCGGCGTGCGCCCACTGTGCAACGACGAATCCGACAACCCGTCGGCCGTGACCCGCGACTACACCCTGGCGTTGTCTGGCACTGGCGAAGAGGCTCCGTTGCTGTCGGTGTTCGGCGGCAAGCTCACCACCTATCGCAAACTGGCCGAGTCGGCGCTGGCGCAACTGGCACCCTACTTCAAGCACATCCAGCCAAGCTGGACCGCCAGCGCCACGCTGCCGGGCGGTGAGGACATGACCACCCCGCAAGCCTTGAGCTCACGTATCCGCGACCAATTCGACTGGGTGCCGAGCGAGATCGCTCGCCGCTGGGCTACCGCCTACGGCAGCCGCACCTGGCGCATGCTCGAAGGCGTACAGGACCTCAGCGATATGGGCGAGCACATCGGCGGCGGTCTCTACACCCGTGAAGTCGACTATCTGTGCAGCGAAGAATGGGCCACCAGCGCCCACGACATCCTCTGGCGTCGCAGCAAGCTCGGCTTGTTCACGACGGCGGCCGAACAGGAAAAACTCAAGGACTACCTGAACAAGGTCGAACAGAACCGCAGCAAGATCGAAGCGGCCTGATCGGTCACCAGCATAAACAAAAGCCCCCGAATCTCACGATTCAGGGGCTTTTTCGTATCGGTGGCTTTCAGTCGCGCAAATCCGATTCATGAATGGGCTGCTCACGGTGAGTCGCCCGCTGATACTGCGCCGGCCACACGGCCTTGTGCCCGCCCAGATCGTCATCCGCATGCAGCGCCCAGTAGGGGTCGCGCAACAACTCACGGGCCAGGAAGATGATGTCCGCCTGACAGGTGCGCAGGATGTGCTCGGCCTGTGCCGGCTCGGTGATCATGCCAACCGTGCCGGTGGCCATGCCCGACTCTTTGCGCACACGTTCGGCGAAGCGGGTCTGGTAACCAGGGCCTGTGGGAATTTCGGCATTCGCCGCCGTCCCGCCCGACGAGACATCGATCAGGTCCACCCCCTGGGCTTTGAGGCGACGGGCGAGCTCCACGGTTTCATCGGGGTTCCAGCCGTCCTCCACCCAGTCGGTGGCCGATACCCGGACAAACACCGGAAACTCTTCAGGCCACACCCCACGCACCGCTTCGGTGACCTGCAACACCAGCCGAATGCGATTTTCGAACGAACCGCCATATTGATCGCGCCGCTGATTGCTCAATGGCGAGAGGAACTGATGCAGCAGGTAACCATGGGCGGCGTGCACTTCTACCACCTTGAAACCGGCCTTTAACGAGCGCTTTGCCGCATCGACAAAGGCCTGGATCACCTTGGCGATCTCAGCGTCATCCAACTGCCTGGGTTGTGTGTGTTGTGGGTCAAAAGCAATCGGTGAAGGCCCGACCGGCACCCAGCCGCCCTCGTCGGGTTTGACGCTGCCATGCTTGCCAAGCCATGGCCGGTAGGTACTGGCCTTGCGCCCGGCATGGGCCAGTTGTATGCCGGCAACGGCGCCCTGGGCGTTGATGAAGCGGGTGATGCGTTGCAGGGGTTCGATCTGCTCGTCATTCCACAGACCGAGGTCCTGAGCGGTGATACGCCCGTCGGCGGTGACCGCCGTGGCTTCGGTAAACACCAGCCCGGCCCCGCCGACAGCACGGCTGCCGAGGTGGACCAGGTGCCAGTCATTGGCCAGGCCATCGGTGCTGGAGTACTGGCACATTGGTGATACCGCGATGCGGTTGGGCAGGGTCAATTGGCGAAGGGTAAAGGGTTCAAGCAGCAGACTCATGGGGCACCTCTCGAATCAGTGGGCAGGCTCCAGGTTCTGTTTGAATAGTCGACGAGTGACAGGAAAAAGGTACAGCACCCGCCCCCGCGGGCAAAAAATTCGACAAGACGTCACAAGGCTAAAATCAAGCAGTGTTTAGAGCCTAGTCGACATCGAGGGATGTCGCCCCCTTGTAGGAGCGAGCTCGCTCGCGATGGACGTGAACGATGGCGCTGGGGACCTGATACCCCGCGGTGTCCTGTCGTCCATCGCGAGCGAGCTCGCTCCTAAAAGGGGCTCAACGCGGTTCGATGTGGGCAATCATCAGCTGGACCGTCTCGTTGCCACGAAACTCGTTGAGGTCGAGTTTGTAGGCCAGCTCCACCCACTTGATGGTCGGATTCGGCCAGATGTCGCGGTCGATCCCGAAGGCAATGCCGTCGAGCTTCACCGAACCACACTCACTTTTGAGCACGACTTTAAGGTGCCGTTCGCCCACGACCCGCTGCTCGACCAACTGGAACACCCCATGAAACAACGGTTCCGGGAAGTGCTGCCCCCAAGGACCGGCATGCCGCAGGGCACGGGCCAGCTCCAGATGAAACTCTTCCACCGCCAGGGTGCCGTCCGACAACAGGCGGCCTGTCAGGTCTTCTTCGCGCAGTTGCCGGCGCACTTCAGCGTCAAAGGCTTCGGCGAACAAGGGGAAATTCGCTTCCGGCAGCGTCAGGCCGGCCGCCATCGCGTGGCCACCGTACTTGGTGATCAGATTCGGATGCTGCGCCGCCACCACGCTCAGGGCGTCGCGGATGTGAAAGCCCTGGACCGAACGCCCCGAGCCCTTGAGCAGGCCGTCTCCAGCATCGGCAAAGGCGATGGTCGGGCGGAAATAGCGCTCTTTCATCCGTGATGCGAGGATGCCGATGACGCCCTGATGCCACTCGGGATCGAACAGGCACAAGCCGAACGGCATCGACTCCACCGGCAGATCCTTGAGCTGCGCCAGCGCTTCGCGCTGCATGCCCTGCTCGATGGATTTGCGATCCTGGTTCATGCCGTCCAATTGAGCAGCCATCTCACGGGCCAGACCTGCGTCTTCGGTCAGCAGGCATTCGATGCCCAGGCTCATGTCATCCAGGCGCCCTGCCGCGTTCAGGCGCGGGCCGACAATGAAGCCCAGGTCGGTGGAGGTGATGCGTGCGTGGTCACGCTTGGCCACTTCGAGGATCGCTTTGATCCCTGGCCGGGCACGTCCGGCGCGAATCCTTTCCAGGCCCTGATGCACCAGAATCCGGTTGTTGGCATCCAGCGGCACCACGTCGGCCACGCTGCCCAAGGCCACCAGATCGAGCAGTTCGCCGATATTCGGCTGCGGCTTGCTGGTGTACCAGCCAAGTTCGCGCAACCGCGCGCGCAAGGCCATCAGCACATAGAAAATCACTCCGACGCCGGCCAGCGCCTTGCTCGGAAACTCGCAACCGGGCTGGTTCGGATTGACGATGGCATCGGCCAGCGGCAGCTCGTCACCGGGCAAGTGGTGGTCGGTGACGAGCACCTTGAGCCCGGCCTTTTTCGCCGCGACCACGCCTTCGACGCTGGAGATGCCGTTGTCGACGGTGATCAGCAAATGCGGCTGGCGCTCCAGCGCAACCGCGACAATCTCCGGTGTCAGGCCGTAGCCGTAGTCGAAACGGTTTGGCACCAGATAATCGACATGCGCCGCGCCCAGCAAACGCAGACCCAGTGTGCCCACGGTACTGGCCGTCGCGCCGTCGGCATCGAAGTCGCCGACGATCAGAATGCGCTGACGCTGTTCGAGCGCCGTCACCAGCAGATCCACGGCGGCATCGATGCCCTTGAGCTGCCGGAACGGAATCAACCGCGCCAGGCTCTTGTCCAGTTCAGCCTCGGATTGCACACCCCGCGCCGCGTACAGGCGGGTCAGCAGCGGGGGGATATCACCGAGGAATGGCAGGGTGTCGGGCAGCAGGCGAGGTTCAATGCGCATGGGGTGAAAGATGCTTCTCTTCAATACGTAGGATAAAACCGGGTGGTGCGCTAAAGCGGCGAAAAATCAGCCGCGCTCACCGGCCAGCCACTGCAACTGGACTTCGTGCTGTCCACGGTCGTCGGTGACGAAGATCGTCCCTTCGCTGATCATCACGTCCCACTTGATAACGCGAGGCATGTCTTTGGCCAGGATTTCCAGGACTTCCTGGGGCACGGCAGCGATGTTGACGTTCTTCAGGTTTTTCACTGCCGGTACCACTTTGCCTTCCCACACGCGCAAGCTGCCGTAGGCCAGCAGGCTGGTGCGTTCAGTGCGACGCGAACACCAGGTAAGACGCTCGGCATCGGGCTGGCCGACTTCGATCCAGTGCAGGACGCGGTCATCCAGGCTTTTTTCCCACAAGGCAGGTTCATCCACATCCGACAGACCACGGCCAAACGACAGCTGCTCGTTGTACCAGAGGGCGTAGGCCAACAGGCGAACGGTCATGCGTTCTTCGGTTTCCGAAGGGTGACGGGCAATGGTCTGCTTCACGTTCTCATAGACGCTGCGGTCAAGGTCGGTGAGGTTCAGTTCAAACTTGTAGGTCGTGGACGGCTGGGCCATGAACGGGCTTCTTGATACGAGGAAAGGCGGCAAGTCTAACCGATGCGCAAGGCAATCCACGAATTGAAGGTGATCAACCTCAAGCGCCTGACAGTCGGCTATGTTAAAACGCTCTAATCGCTCATCCCTTGTCCTGCAGGATCCCGCATGCCGCTTACCGCCAAACCGCTTTCCGGTCTGAAAGTCATCGAATTGGGTACCTTGATTGCCGGCCCGTTTGCTTCGCGCATTTGCGCTGAATTCGGTGCCGATGTGATCAAGGTCGAGTCTCCGGACGGCGGTGATCCATTGCGCAAATGGCGCAAGTTGTATGAAGGTACTTCGTTGTGGTGGTTCGTCCAGGCCCGCAATAAAAAGTCCCTGACCCTCAATCTCAAGCACCCCGACGGTCAGGCGATCCTGAAACAGCTGCTGGGTGAAGCAGACATTCTGATCGAAAACTTTCGTCCCGGCGTCCTGGAGAAACTCGGCCTGGGCTGGGACGTCCTGCACGCCTTGAACCCGAAACTGGTCATGGTGCGGCTGTCGGGTTTCGGCCAGACCGGTCCGATGAAAGATCAGCCCGGCTTTGGCGCGGTTGGTGAATCCATGGGAGGCCTGCGCTACATCACCGGCTTCGAAGACCGGCCACCGGTGCGCACCGGCATTTCCATCGGCGACTCGATTGCCGCGCTCTGGGGCGTGATCGGTGCGCTGATGGCCCTGCGTCATCGCGAAGTCAACGGCGGCCAGGGGCAAGTGGTGGACGTGGCGCTGTACGAAGCCATCTTCGCGATGATGGAAAGCATGGTCCCGGAGTTCGACGTGTTCGGCTTCATTCGCGAACGCACGGGCAATATCATGCCGGGCATCACTCCGTCCTCTATCCATACCAGTGCCGATGGCAAGCACGTGCAGATCGGCGCCAATGGCGACGCGATTTTCAAACGCTTCATGCTGATCATTGGCCGGGAAGACCTGGCCAACGACCCTCAGCTTGCCAGCAACGATGGCCGCGATGCCCGACGCGACGAGATTTATGGCGTCATCGATCGCTGGGTCAATTCGTTGCCGCTGGACAGGGTGCTGTCGCAACTCAATCAGGCCGAGGTGCCGGCCAGCCGGATCTTCAGCGCCGAAGACATGTTCAATGACCCTCAGTATCTGGCCCGGGAAATGTTCCTGCAGGCCAAGCTGCCGGACGGCAAAGACTTCAAGATGCCGGGCATTGTGCCGAAACTCTCAGAGACACCCGGTGAATGTGAATGGGTCGGGCCACAATTGGGTGAACACAACGCACAGGTACTCCAGGAACTTGGCTATGACGCGACGCAGATCGCAGAGTTGCGCAAACACGGAGCCATCTGAACTGAGGCGCCGGCCTGCGTGGGCCATTCGACACTACCCGTCGCGCGGCGGTTGGCTGCTGGACGTGCTGGCACCCTTTATCAAAGACGGCGAAGTGGATCTGGCAGACCTGCTCGCCAGTGGCAGCGAGAAACTGGGGATTATTGCCGAGCGCAACTATGGCGAATACCTCGACGGACTGTTCAAGCAAGCGCCAGCCGACGCGCTGCCCCCTCATTACGGCAACGACGCCTTGGGCCGCCTGGCTGGAACCCGAGAGCCGTAGCGATTACCTGAAAGACACCAAGGCGTTTTTTGACAATCTGACGCAGCCATGACCAATTCCGGGCAAAAAGAAACCCCGGGAAGTGGGGAGACGACCCGGGGTTAAACGTGGTCTGCCTGGAGACCAGTAGCAGCAAGCTACAAGCACCGGAGCACAATGCTTGATCCCGCTGTTACAAAGTCTGACTGACCTGGGCGCGGGAAGGTTCCCACAAAAATCCCTTCAATTGCGCCTGGCCAGCAGCTTGTCCTGTGCCGCATTACGCAATGCCGCGATGACACAAGGCTCAAGGCGTCCTTCAGCGATCAGCACGTCGCGATGCAAACCGTCGACCACATCCGTCAGCAGCCGTTTGTCATTCAACTGGACCTGATTGAACTCGCGCTCGACCACGGTCGCGCCGATAGCATTCGTCAGGGTTACCCGGCATTCGCCACGAATGCCTGACGGGGTCAACGTAACCTGATACGGGCTCAGCGCCTCACCGAGCAACAGATTGATACTTTCCATCCCGATCACCACTCAATAGTCCGAAACAACGTACCTGGGGCAGGCCTGAAAAAGATGACCGCTGGCCCGAGAAGAAAGTTCTGGATACTGACCGCAAGCGAAACTGCAGCCCAGTCAAGAGAGCATGCACGGCGAACATGACAGAGAAAAAACGCAACCATCACGTCTGTCGGGTACGTCGGGCGATGTCGGCCCAGCCCCCCAACAATCCTCGTAGCTGGCCATCCGCGGTGTAAAACGGCACCGTCCACTGGTAGATATCCCTGACACCGTCCTTGAACATCAATTGACGCTCGAAGAAGCGTGTCCTGCGTGTACTCAACTGCGCCAGAAACTCGGCGTGCAGCAGTTCTGCGGTTTGCCTGGGCATGACATCGACCTCGATCAACTGCCGCCCCTGCATCCGGTCAAAACGTGTCGACAAGGCATCCTCATAACTTTTGTTGCACATGATCAAGCGCCCTTGCAGATCACGGACAAACATCGGGTCAGGCATGGCATCCATCAGGGCATGCTGGAAGGCAAGCTGATCGCGCAGATTGCTTTGAGCTTCGATCCGTTGCCTGACCACCACCGCCAACCGCCGATTCCAGAGCAGGGACAACAGACCGAACAGGCTGACTACCAACACACCCCAGCAAACCCACTGGTCAATCCGCTGCCAGAGGCCAGGCGCCTGTGGCGCGGTAGCGCCGCCGAACCACTTCAGCCGAAGGTTGCGCAACTCCTGTTCAGGAAACGCCTCGAGCGCCTTGTTGAGGATACTCAGCAGCTGCGGCTGGCCTTTGCGCACCGCCAGATAATCCGCATCCCATTTACCCGGCACCACGGCGCCGATCTGCAGCCGGCCCGACGGAATCAGCTGGGTGCCGATTTCGCTTTCGATGGTGGCGTAGGCTTCGCCGCTTTCCACCCAGGCACGGGCTTCGGCGTAGGTTTTCACCGAACGCAACTCGATGGACGGATAATTGCGACGGACCATCGCTTCCAGTGCATGCCGGGTCGGCAGCACCAGCACCCGCTTCGTCATATCCTCCAGCGACTGCACCGGCGGTGCCCCGGCCTGCCCGACAAAGACCCATCCTGCACCGCCATACGCATGACTGAAATCGAGAAAAGCCCGGCGTTCGTCATTCATTGACAGCATGGTGCTCAAATCCGCCGCGCCGCTTTCCAGCCGCGCCAGCATCTGATCCACGGAAAAAGACTCTTCGTAAACGAACTGCAACCCCGTCATGTCACTGATGCGCTTGAGCAGGTCACTGTTCAGCCCCGTCCATTGACCATACTCATCCTTGAACTGGTACAGGGGGTATTCCAGTGCCGTGACCACGACCCGTGGATGGCTGGCTATCCATTGCAACTCCTGATCATCCAGCACGACCACTGAACGTGCGACGGACTTCCCACCCTCCTGAATCGATGCAGGGCTCGCCCCTCCCCATTGGGCAACACCCAGCATGCCGAATAAAAACAGCCAGCGTGCGACTGGCTTGAACACACTTGTAGACAGCATTCCCACGTCCTTGGTGATCCACTCGCCTGTCCTTTCGCGGCGATAACTCGACAATTGTGCCTGCAGAAATGAAAAAGCCCGTCAGGAGACGGGCTTCAAAATGTTACAGCGCTGACCGGTTACAGCGGCTTGCCGCGGTTGCCATGCTGACTGACAAAGGCCTGCACGGCCTTCAGGTCATTTGGCAATACGGTGCAACGTTCGTCTCGCTCAAACAAATCAGAAAGATGTACCGGCAGCTCGAGCGCTTTTCCTACACCGGCTTTTTCCACGGCGTCCGGGAATTTGACCGGGTGGGCGGTGCCCAGGATCACCATTGGAATGTCCAGGCTGCGACGGCATTCCCGCGCAGCTTTCACACCGATGGCAGTGTGTGGATCCAGCACTTCGCCAGTCTGCCCGTAAACTTCGGCGATGGTTTCGCAGGTTTGCGCGTCATCCACGGCCAGCGAGTCGAACAACTTGCGCGCTTCGGTCCAGCGCTCTTGCTCGACGCTGAAACCGCCGCCCTGCTTGAACGAATCCATCAGCCCGGCGATGGCCGCGCCGTTGCGACCATGCAGGTCGAACAGCAGGCGTTCGAAGTTCGACGACACCATGATGTCCATGGACGGCGACAGCGTGGCATGCAGGGTGTCCTTGACGTACTGGTTGCCGCTCATGAAGCGGTGCAGGATGTCGTTGCGATTGGTGGCGACGATCAACTGGTTGATCGGCAGGCCCATGTTGCGCGCCAGGTAACCGGCGAAGATGTCGCCGAAGTTGCCGGTCGGCACCGAGAACGACACCGAACGCGCCGGGCCGCCCAGTTGCAGGGCCGCATGGAAGTAGTAAACGATCTGGGCCATGATCCGCGCCCAGTTGATCGAGTTCACGGCGACCAGGCGAGTGCCCTTGAGGAAGCCCTGGTCGGCGAAGCTCGCCTTGACCATTTCCTGGCAGTCATCGAAGTTGCCTTCGATGGCGATGTTGTGGATGTTCTCACCGAAGATGGTGGTCATCTGCCGACGCTGCACTTCGGACACCCGGTTGTGCGGGTGCAGGATGAAGATGTCGACGTTTTCGCAGTGCTTGCAGCCTTCGATGGCGGCCGAACCGGTATCACCGGAGGTGGCGCCGACGATCACCACGCGCTCGCCGCGCTTTTCCAGCACGTAGTCAAGCAAACGACCGAGCAGCTGCAGGGCGAAGTCCTTGAACGCCAGGGTCGGGCCGTGGAACAGCTCCAGCACCCATTCGTTGCCGTTCAACTGACGCAGCGGCGCAACGGCGCTGTGGGCGAACACGCCGTATGTTTCTTCCAGAATCTTTTTGAAATCGGCATCCGGGATGCTGCCGGTGACGAACGGGCGCATGACCCGGAAAGCCAGCTCGTGATACGGCAGGCCGGCCCAGGAAGCGATTTCTTCCTGGGTGAAGCGTGGCAGGTTTTCCGGGACGTACAGACCACCGTCAGTGGCAAGGCCTGCCAGCAGGACGTCTTCGAAATTCAGGGCCGGTGCCTGGCCGCGGGTACTGATGTAACGCATGACTGACTCCAATGGACAGTGTTCGTAGTGCCGGGCCCGCAAGCGAGCCCGGTCAACGATATCGGCTTAGTTCAGGTGCTCGACACGGATCCGTACGACCGGACCGACCACACCCGCCAAGGCTTCCAAAGCAGCGATGGCATCGTTGATGTGCTGTTCCAGCACGCGGTGGGTCAGCAGGATCATCGGCACCAGGCCGTCGTGCTCCTCGGCTTCCTTCTGCATGATCGACTCGATGTTGATGCCGCGCTCCGAGAGGATGCTTGCAACCTGAGCCAATACGCCCGGATGGTCCTTGGCCTGGATGCGCAAGTAGTAGGCGCTTTCGCAGGCTTCGATCGGCAGGATCGGGTGAGCCGACAGCGAATCCGGCTGGAATGCCAGATGCGGCACGCGGTTTTCCGGGTCGGAAGTCATGGCGCGGACCACGTCCACCAGGTCGGCGATCACCGACGACGCGGTCGGCTCCATGCCGGCGCCAGCGCCGTAGAACAGGGTCGAACCGGCAGCATCGCCGTTGACCATTACCGCGTTCATCACGCCGTTGACGTTGGCGATCAGACGATCGGCCGGGATCAGCGTCGGATGCACGCGCAGCTCGATACCGGCCGCGGTGCTGCGCGCCACGCCCAGGTGCTTGATGCGGTAGCCCAGCGCTTCGGCGTAGTTGACGTCGGCAGTGGTCAGCCTGGTGATGCCTTCGGTGTAGGCCTTGTCGAATTGCAGCGGGATACCGAACGCGATGGACGCCAGGATCGTCAGTTTGTGAGCGGCGTCGATACCCTCGACGTCGAAGGTCGGATCGGCTTCGGCGTAACCCAGTGCCTGGGCTTCGGCCAATACGTCCACGAAGGTGCGACCCTTCTCGCGCATTTCCGTCAGGATGAAGTTGCCGGTGCCGTTGATGATACCGGCCACCCAGTTGATGCGGTTGGCCGACAGGCCTTCGCGGATCGCCTTGATCACAGGGATGCCACCGGCTACCGCTGCTTCGAACGCAACGATCACGCCCTTCTCGCGGGCCTTGGCGAAAATTTCATTACCGTGAACGGCGATAAGTGCCTTGTTCGCGGTGACCACATGCTTGCCATTCTCGATGGCCTTGAGTACCAGCTCGCGGGCAACGGTGTAGCCGCCCATCAGCTCTATGACGATGTCGATCTCAGGGTTCGTGGCCACTTCGAAGACATCGTTGGTAATCGCAATACCGGTCGTTTGGAACTGAGGCTTTGGCGTGCGCATGGCAATTTGTGCCACTTCGATCCCACGCCCGGCACGACGAGCAATTTCCTCGGCGTTGCGCTGAAGTACGTTGAAGGTACCGCCACCGACGGTTCCTAACCCACAGATGCCTACTTTGACCGGTTTCACTGTGAACTCCCCATAAAACGGCCGACTCGAGGCCGGCCGTGAAAACAACCGCAGACTCGCGGCTCTCTATTGATGGCCCGGCGAATGTCGCTGCCGGACCATGATCGTCAAGGCTTGCCGTGACGATGCGAATTTACTTCGCGCCCAGCGCCAGTTTGGCGACTTGTGGCGCAGGCTGGTAGCCCGGAATGACCTGACCGTCGGCCAAAACGATGGCCGGTGTGCCGTTCACGCCGATCGACTGGCCGAGTGCGAACTGTCTGGAAACCGGGTTATCGCACTTGGCGGCCTTGATTTCCTTGCCGTCGACCATTTTGTCCATGGCCGCTTTCTTGTCTTTCGAGCACCACACCGCTTGCAGCTGTTCGTCACCCGGCGAGCCCAGGCCTTGGCGCGGGAAGGCGACGTAACGCACTTCGATGCCGCGCTTGTTCAGCTCGGGCACTTCGGCGTGGAGCTTGTGGCAGTACGGGCAGGTGGTGTCGGTGAATACGGTGATGTGCGACTTGGTTTCGCCAATGGCCGGGTAGACAACGGTTTCGGCAACCGGGATGTCGTTGATCAGCCTGGAGATCCCCAGGCGCTCGGTCTTCTCGGTGAGATTGACCGGCTTGCCGCCCTTGAGATCGAACAGGTAGCCCTGAACCACATACTGGCCGTCGGCACTGGCATACAGCACGCGGCTGCCTTTGAGTTTGACTTCGTACAGGCCGGGCAACGGGCTGGCGGTGATGCTTTCCACTGGCACTTCAAGCTGGAGGTTTTCCAGGCTTTTACGAATGGCTTTGTCGGCCGCATCATCGGCGACGGCAAAGGTGCTGACCAACGCAATGGCTGCGGCGGCGAAAATCTGGGTCAGACGCATGAGAACTCCTGAAGGCGAACATATGGGACGATCAGAACGCCCGTGCCGAAACACCGGGTCATAAACGCCCATCGTGCAAACCGGTCCAGCCTATCACATAAGGTCCGCAGGGCCGAATGCGCCTTATGCAAGACATCTCGGTGCAGGCGAACAACAATTATTCCTGTGGCGAGGGAGCTTGCTCCCGTTCGGCTGCGAAGCAGTCGCAATCAGGAAAACCTTGGGGTTGCTGCGCAACCCAGCGGGAGCAAGCTCCCTCGCCACAAAAGCTGCCCACTAACCGCGGGGGTGATGTTTGGCATGCAGATCCTGCAACCGTGCCCGGGCAACATGGGTGTAGATCTGGGTCGTCGACAAATCGCTGTGCCCCAGCAGCATCTGCACCACCCGCAGGTCTGCACCGTGATTGAGCAGGTGCGTGGCGAAGGCGTGACGCAAGGTGTGCGGCGACAGCGATTTGCCGATCCCGGCCACCTTGGCCTGGTGCTTGATCCGGTGCCAGAAGGTCTGGCGGGTCATCTGCTCGCCACGCTGACTGGGGAACAACACATCGCTGGGACGTCCGCCCAGCAGTTCGCTGCGCCCATCACGCATGTAGCGTTCGACCCAGACAATCGCCTCCTCGCCCATCGGCACCAGCCGCTCCTTGCTGCCCTTGCCCATCACTCGCAACACGCCCTGACGCAAATTGACCTGTTCCAGGGTGAGACTGATCAGCTCGGTCACCCGCAAGCCACAGGCATACAGCACTTCAAGCATGGCCCGGTCGCGCTGGCCGATGGCCTCGCTCAAATCAGGCGCCTTCAGCAAAGCTTCCACATCGGCCTCGGACAAGGACTTTGGCAGCGGCCTGCCGAGCTGCGGCATATCAATCCGTAACGTTGGATCGACGGCGATCATCTTTTCCCGCAGCAAATAACGATAGAAGCCACGCACACCGGAGAGAAATCGCGCAGTGGAACGGGGCTTGTAGTTTTGCTCCAGGCGCCAGGCCAGGTGGTCGAGAATCAATTCGCGCCCGGCGCTGATCAACTCCAGCCCATTCTCCTGCAACCAACCGTTAAACAGCGCGAGGTCACTGCGATAGGCGTCTCGAGTGTTATCGGAGAGACCTTTCTCCAGCCAGAGAGCGTCGAGAAACTGGTCAATCAGGGGATGATCAATGGCAGGCATAAAGGCTCAGGCAAGACCGGCAATACGGCCAGGGAAGATAAATCGCGGGCAACAAAAAAGCAGCCCGCAGGCTGCTTTTTTTGCATCGGAAGCTGGACTTAAGCCAGTTTTTCCTTGATGCGAGCTGCTTTACCCGACAGGTCGCGCAGGTAGTACAGCTTGGCTTTACGTACGTCACCGCGACGCTTGACAGCCATGCTGTCGATTTGCGGGGAGTAGGTCTGGAAAGTACGCTCTACGCCAACACCGTTGGAGATTTTACGAACGGTGAATGCACTGTTTACGCCGCGGTTACGCTTGGCGATAACAACACCTTCGAACGCTTGCAGACGCGAACGGTCGCCTTCCTTCACTTTCACCTGAACGACAATGGTGTCGCCCGGGGCAAAGGTAGGGATCTCTTTGGTCATCTGCTCTGCTTCGAGTGCAAGGATGATTTTGTTAGTCATGCTGTGCTCCTAAGGTAAATCGTCGGATCTACCATCGATACGTTGTTAACTATCGTCCCGCTCGCGGATGTATTCCTCGAGCAGCTTCTTCTCTTCTCCAGAAAGCGAGCGGCTTTCCAGAAGATCGGCGCGTCGTTCATAGGTCCGACCAAGGGACTGCTGTAAACGCCAACGCCGGATATGCGCGTGATTGCCACTTAGCAATACGTCGGGAACACGCTGATCCGCATACACCTCCGGTCGGGTGTAGTGCGGGCAATCCAGCAAACCATCCGTAAAGGAATCTTCCTCGGCGGAGTCCGCATGCCCTAAAGCTCCAGGCAGCAGTCGTGTAACCGCATCGATCAGGACCATCGCCGGCAGCTCGCCGCCAGACAGTACATAGTCGCCAATCGACCACTCTTCATCGACATGAGCATCAATAAATCGCTCGTCAATGCCTTCATAGCGGCCGGCAATCAGGATCAATGCATCCAGATTCGCCAACTCGCGTACCGCCGACTGAGTCAGTTGACGGCCTTGGGGGGACAGGTAAATCACCTTCGCCGCCTCCCCGGCTGCTGCCTTGGCCTGAACCAGAGCATCTTCCAGGGGTTTGATCTTCATCACCATGCCCGGACCACCGCCAAACGGGCGATCGTCCACAGTGTGATGTCGATCCGTCGTGTAGTCTCGCGGATTCCAACAGGTGAGCTGCAAGAGCCCCTGTTTCACCGCACGACTGGTGATGCCGTACTCGCTGATGGCGGAGAACATCTCGGGAAACAGACTGATCACTTCTACGCGCAAGTTAGCCACGTTAGAAATCCGCGTCCCAATCCACCTTCATCTCGCCTGCCGCCAGGTCGATGGCCAACACGCATTGCTCCGTATAGGGCAACAGGCGTTCGCGATCATCCAGGCTGCCAGCGCAAGGCTTGACCACCATGACATCGTTCGAGCCGGTCTCCAGCAGGTGATCGATTTTCCCGAACAGTTGCCCGAGAGTGTCGATGACCTTGAGACCTTCCAGCTGGTACCAGTAGTACTCGCCGTCGGTGAGTTCAGGGAACAGGTTGCGCGGCACGCAGATCTCATAACCGGCCAGAAGACGAGCTTCTTCGCGATCATCGAGACCCTTGAGCTTTGCGACCAGGAACTTGTCGTTCCCGCGTCCGCTGACCAGCTCTACCTGCTTTACATTGCCGTCACGCTTGAGCGTCCAGGTTTTGTAATCCAGCAGGTTCTTGATCGGATCAGTAAAGGAGTACACCTTCACTTCGCCGCGAACGCCGTGAACTGAATAAATCTTGCCGATAACGATCAAATCATCAGCAATGGCTGGCGTCGCGTTCATATTGCTCAGGCCGCAGCCTTGGCAGATTCCTTCAACAACTGAGCAACGCGCTCAGAAGGTTGTGCACCAACGCTCAGCCAGTAGGCTACGCGCTCTTGGTTCACGGACAGACGAACTTCCTGACCACGGGCAACAGGGTTGAAGTAGCCAACCTGTTCCTTGTGCGAACCGTCGCGCGGGTTGCGGCTGTCGGTTACGGTCAAGTGGTAAAACGGGCGCTTTTTGGAGCCGCCAAGGGCAAGACGGATTGTTAGCATGTGAACATCGTTCCTGTAGTCGGTGCTGCAAATCTAAATGCACAGCGGGCATGGGTGCCCGAAAGGCCGCATATTCTAAGGAATATCCGGACTTTTGCAAATGACTTTTTCCGGCGCCTATTGGCCGCCATGCAGATTTGCTATAGAGCCGTCGTTGAAAACGGCCGATCAGCTCCCGCCAAGTGCGGGTTTGCTGTGTATCCCACGTCCGTGTGGGTTGGCGCCGACCCGATGGCCGGCGCGGATTCTGGTGCTTAACAGAGCACTACATCTTTGGCATGCCGCCGCCGGGCAACATACCGCCCATGCCGCGCATCATCTTGGCCATTCCGCCTTTCGCGGAGAATTTCTTCATCATCTTCTGCATCTGCTTGTGCTGTTTGATCAAGCGGCCGATGTCCTGCACCTGGGTGCCGGAACCCATGGCGATCCGGCGCTTGCGCGAACCGCTGATCATCTCAGGGTCGCGGCGCTCGGCCGGGGTCATGGAGTTGATGATGGCTTCCATCTGCTTGAATTGTTTCTCTGCCGCGCCCTGGGCGTTGCCCATCTGCGCCAGATTCACGCCACCCATGTTCGGCAGCTTGTCCATCAGGCCGCCGAGGCCACCCATGTTCTTCATTTGTTGCAGCTGATCACGGAAGTCTTCGAGATCGAAGCCCTTGCCCTTCTTCAGTTTCTTGGCCAGTTTGTCGGCCTTGTCCTTGTCGAGGGTCGCTTCCGCCTGCTCGATCAGGCTGAGCACGTCGCCCATGCCGAGGATGCGCGAGGCGATACGCTCAGGATGGAACGGATCGAGCGCTTCGCTCTTCTCGCCCATACCGATGAACTTGATCGGCTTGCCGGTGATCGCACGCACCGACAGTGCGGCACCACCACGGGCGTCGCCGTCGACCTTGGTCAGGATCACACCGGTCAGCGGCAATGCGTCGCCGAAGGCCTTGGCCGTGTTGGCAGCGTCCTGGCCGGTCATGGCGTCGACCACGAACAGGGTTTCGACCGGGTTGATCGCGGCATGCAGCGCCTTGATCTCGCCCATCATCTCTTCATCGATGTGCAGGCGACCGGCGGTATCGACGATGACCACGTCGATGAATTTGAGTTTTGCTTCCTTGATAGCCGCTTGCGCGATCTCGACCGGCTTCTGGCTCAGGTCGGACGGGAAGAAGGTAACACCGACTTCACCGGCGAGCATTTCCAGCTGTTTGATCGCCGCCGGACGATAAACGTCGGCGGACACGACCATGACCGACTTCTTCTTGCGCTCTTTAAGGAAGCGCGCGAGCTTGCCGGCGGTGGTGGTTTTACCAGCACCCTGCAAACCGGCCATCAGGATGACCGCTGGCGGCACGGCGCTCAGGTTCAAATCTTCGTTGGCCGCGCCCATCAGGCTTTCAAGTTCGGCCTGGACGATCTTCACGAAGGCCTGGCCCGGCGTCAGGCTGCGCGACACCTCGGTACCGACGGCACGTTCCTTGACCGAATTGACGAAGTCCTTGACCACCGGCAGGGCGACGTCGGCTTCGAGCAACGCCATGCGCACTTCACGCAGGGTGTCTTTGATGTTGTCTTCAGTCAGCTTGGCCTTGCCGGTGACATGGCGCAGCGTCTGCGAGAGACGGTCGGTTAAGTTTTCAAACATTGCGCGATCCTTTCAGGCCCTGTGTAGACCGGGATAATGGCGGCCCGGACCGGACTAAACGTGTGCTCGGCGAGCCTGCGGCGTGGGCAGGTCGCGGATTATAGCGAAGACTGTGGCCGGCGGACACCTCGCTGTCGGGTTGCACGGTCTTTCGTGTGGCGGGGGTTCTATGCCAAACTCAGCGACTTTCGGGCTTGCCTAACAGGATTTATGCTCCCCTTGTCACCCAGCTTGCTAACTACCCTCGCCGCCGCCTGCTTGTATGCCGCTGCGACCATTTACCAGGGCACTCGCCTGGCGTCCGGCGCCAAGGCCAACAAACGCCTGCTGGTCATGTTCGGCGTGCTCGCCGTATTGACCCACAGCGCCAGCCTGCTCACCCACCTGCTGACCCCGATCGGCCTGGGCCTGGATTTCTTCAGTGCCGCCAGCCTGATTGCCGCAGCGGTCATTGCATTGACCCTGCTGGCCTGCTCGCGGATCCCTGTGGAGAACCTGCTGATCCTGCTGTTCCCGCTTGGGGCCTTGACCGTATCGCTGGCGCATTTCGCGCCGGCCGGTACGGTGCAGATCATCGATGAGGAGCCAGGCATCCTCGCCCACATCCTGCTTTCGATCCTGGCCTATGGCATGTTCACTATCGCGGCGTTCCAGGCCTTGCTGCTGCTGGTTCAGGACCATCAGCTCAAGCACAAGCACCCATCCGGACTGATCAAGAACTTCCCGCCACTGCAAACCATGGAAAGCCTGCTGTTCGGTTTCCTCTGGGCCGGCTGGACGCTGCTGTCGCTGTCGCTGATTTCAGGCTGGCTGTTCGTCGAAAACCTGTTCGCCCAGCATCTGGTGCACAAAACCCTGCTGGCCTGCCTGGCCTGGATCGTTTTCAGCGTACTGCTGTGGGGACGCAATCGCCTCGGCTGGCGCGGGCACAAAGCGATTCGCTGGACCCTGGCCGGTTTTTGCCTGCTGATGCTGGCGTATTTCGGCAGCAAACTGGTTCGTGAATACATCCTGCATATCTGACGGGCGGCATTAATGGACGACTTGCCCATAGGGCCGATGCTCGCGGTAGTGACCCTGCTGATTTTATGGTCGGGGCTGTTTACCGCCATCGAAGCGGCGCACCAGCACTTACTGGCCCAGCGCATCGCAACGCGTTCCAGCGACAAACCGGTGGCGAAACTCAGCTTCCCGCTGGCCAGCCTGATTTTTTGCAACACCCTCTGCCGTGTACTCGTGGTAGTCATCAGCACCTTGCTGGCCATTTTCACCTGGAGCGGGAACGGCCCGTGGGTCGCTTGCCTTGGGGCGGGCGCCATTTTACTGGTGTTTTCCGACTATTTGCCCCGAGCGCTCGCCACCCGCTATCCGGATGTGATCCTGGCCCAGGGCAACAATCTGTTGCGCGTGCCACTGAAAATCATCTATCCCGCCGCATGGTTGCTCAACGGCATCAGTCAATTGTTGATGCGGCCGTTCGCCCGTAAAGCCAAAGTAGTACAACACAGTGACGACGAAACGCTGACGGAGCGGCATGCATCCCCCGAAACCGTAACCCGCACTCACCCGCTGCCAGGCATCCACGCGCTGGACAACATCACGGTCAATGACATCCTGGTACCGCGCAGTGACGTGGACGGCATCAACCTCGATGACCCCATCGAAGAAATCATCGAACAATTGCGCCACAACAAACGCACTCGCCTGCCGGTGTTCCACAGTGATATCAACCAGGTCGAAGCCGTCGTCAACACCCGGCACATCCTGCACTTGCTGCCCGATGCGAGCCTGACCAGGGAAGCGTTGCTGGCGGCCAGTCACGAGCCGTATTTTGTGCCGGAAAGTACCCCGTTGCAGTTGCAACTGCTCAATTTCCATAAGCAGCAGCGGCGCCTGGGCATGGTGGTCGACGAATACGGCGAAGTGCTGGGCATCGTCACCCTGGAAGACATTCTCGAAGAAATCGTCGGCGAGTTCGAAAGCCAGCACAGCGTGGACAATCCGCACATTCATCCGCAAGCCGACGGACGCCTGGTGATCGACGGTGCCGCCTCCATTCGCGAGCTGAACAAGAGCCTCGGCTGGCACCTGCCCAGCGATGGCCCGAAAACCCTGAACGGCTTGGTCACCGAGGCCCTGGAAACCATTCCCGAAAGCGCGGTGTGCCTGAAGATCGGCCGCTATCGCCTGGAAATTCTCGAGACTGAGGACAACCGGGTCACGCGGGTACTGATCTGGCAGACCAGCTCGATGCCTGTGGTTATCTAAAGCGCGACACAAATCCCTGTGGCAAGCCCTCTTGTTCGATCGTTAGCCACCTTCCTATAATCGAAGCGCTTACCCAAGCCTCGCCGGCCCCGTGCTTACCCCGCACTTCGCAGCTTCCGGCCCGACCACCAGCAAGATCCGCAGCAAACCGACGACTGTTCCTACCTGAAACAGCGACCGCGCCCCCACCCACATCCCTGGGTTCTCGACCATAATAATTCGCTCCACTGGGGCACATGACTGTCAGGGATAACCGCATGACGACCAGCACGACTTACAGCGATTCCACACCTGCGCAACCGACGAACTCCGCCACCCGCGTGGCCACCGCGAGTTTTATCGGCACAGCCATCGAGTTCTACGACTTCTACGTTTACGCCACCGCCGCTGCGCTGGTGATCGGACCCGTGTTCTTTCCACAGACATCCGGCACCGCCCAGATGCTGTCGGCGTTTCTCACGTTCGGCATCGCGTTCCTTGCACGACCACTTGGCTCGGCACTGTTCGGCCACTTTGGCGACCGAATCGGTCGTAAATCGACCCTGGTTGCCTCGCTGCTGCTGATGGGCCTGTGCACCACACTGATCGGCGTACTGCCCGGGTACGACAGCATTGGCGCCTGGGCACCGATCCTGCTGTGTGTCCTGCGCTTCGGCCAGGGCTTGGGGCTGGGCGGCGAATGGGGTGGCGCGGCGTTGCTGGCCACGGAGAACGCCCCCAAAGGCAAGCGCGCGTGGTTCGGCATGTTCCCCCAACTCGGCCCTTCCATCGGTTTTCTCGCGGCCAACGGTCTGTTCCTGACCTTGGCCGTGGTGCTTGACGATGAACAATTCCGCTCATGGGGCTGGCGCATTCCATTCCTTCTCAGCGCCGCGCTGGTGATGGTCGGCCTGTACGTGCGCCTCAAGCTGCATGAGACCCCGGTGTTCGCCAATGCCATGGCGCGTCAGGAACGGGTGAAGATCCCCCTGTTCGAGTTGTTCGGCCAATACTGGGCTCCCGTCTTGCTGGGAGCCGGCGCGATGGTGGTGTGTTACGCGCTGTTTTACATCTCCACCGTGTTTTCCTTGAGTTACGGCGTGGCAACGCTCGGCTACAGCCGTGAAACCTTCCTCGGGCTGCTGTGCTTCGCCGTGCTGTTCATGGCGGCCGCCACCCCACTGTCGGCCTGGGCCAGTGACCGTTACGGGCGCAAACCGGTGCTGATCATCGGTGGCGTACTGGCGATCCTGTCCGGCTTCCTCATGGAACCATTGCTGACCCAAGGCTCGACCTGGGGGGTGGCGCTATTCCTGTGCATCGAGCTGTTTCTGATGGGCGTGACGTTTGCGCCAATGGGTGCGCTGCTGCCGGAGCTGTTTCCCACTCACGTGCGCTACACCGGCGCCTCGGCGGCCTACAACCTGGGCGGTATCGTCGGTGCGTCCGCAGCGCCGTTCTTCGCGCAGAAACTGGTGGCGATGGGCGGTTTGGGTTACGTAGGCGGTTATGTGTCCGGTGCGGCAGTGCTGAGCTTGATTGCGGTGCTGTGCCTGAAAGAAACGCGGCATAACGATTTGAATCAGATCGCCTGACAGATCGCTTTCGCTGGCAAGCCAGCTCCTACAAGGTTAGTGTCGATCACAAAACAGGTGTATGACACGTAACCGTAGGAGCTGGCTTGCCAGCGATGGGGTCATCACTGACAAAACACCAACCAATATTTTTCCCCAGCCCATTGTCACCTCGCTATACGCGCATTGGCTCATCCCCGCTATACTTCCCGGCTTTTCCTGAATAAATGCCAATAGGGTCCCGCCGCGCATGGATAAGACCTACCAGCCGCACGCCATTGAAACTTCCTGGTACAAAACCTGGGAATCAGAGAATTACTTCGCCCCGCAAGGCGCGGGCGAGTCCTACACCATCATGATCCCGCCGCCGAACGTCACCGGCAGCCTGCACATGGGTCACGGCTTCAACAACGCGATCATGGACGCCCTGATCCGTTTCCGCCGCATGCAGGGTCGCAACACCCTGTGGCAGCCGGGCACCGACCACGCCGGTATCGCCACGCAAATGCTGGTAGAGCGTCAGCTCGAAGCCAAGGGCCAGAGCCGCCATGACCTGGGCCGCGAGAAATTCCTCGAGAAAGTCTGGGAGTGGAAAGATGAATCCGGCGGCAACATCAGCCGTCAGATCCGTCGCCTCGGTTCGTCCGTAGATTGGAGCCGCGAGCGCTTCACCATGGACGACGGCCTCTCGGAAGCCGTTAAAGAGGCTTTCGTCCGCCTGCACGAAGACGGCCTGATCTACCGCGGCAAGCGCCTGGTCAACTGGGACACCAAGCTGCACACGGCGATTTCCGACCTGGAAGTGGAGAACCACGACGAGAAAGGTTTCCTGTGGAACCTGAAGTACCCGCTGGCCGATGGCGCCAGGACCGCTGAAGGCAACGATTTCCTGATCGTCGCGACCACTCGCCCGGAAACCATGCTCGGCGACTCCGCCGTGGCCGTTAACCCGAACGATGAACGCTACAAAGCCCTGATCGGCAAATTTGTCGAGCTGCCGCTGGTCGGCCGCCGCATCCCGATCATTGCCGACGATTACTGCGACCCCGAATTCGGCACCGGCTGTGTGAAAATCACCCCGGCCCACGACTTCAACGACTATGAAGTCGGCAAGCGTCACAACCTGCCGCTGCTGAACATTTTCGACAAGAACGCAGCCGTTCTTCCAGCGTGCCAGGTGTTCAACCTCGACGGCACACTGAACGAAACCATCGACGGCAAGATCCCGGCCGAATACGCCGGTCTCGACCGCTTCGAAGCGCGCAAGCAGATCGTGGCCGCGTTCGATGCTGCCGGTCTGTTGGTCAGCGTTGACGACCACGCCCTGAAAGTTCCGAAAGGTGACCGCTCCGGCACCGTCATCGAACCATGGCTGACCGACCAGTGGTATGTGTCCACCAAGCCTTTGGCCGAACCTGCGATCGCCGCCGTTGAAGACGGCCGTATCCAGTTCGTGCCGAAACAGTACGAAAACATGTACTTCTCGTGGATG
Source organism: Pseudomonas sp. A-B-19 (assembly GCF_019947515.1). Classification (NCBI taxonomy): domain Bacteria; kingdom Pseudomonadati; phylum Pseudomonadota; class Gammaproteobacteria; order Pseudomonadales; family Pseudomonadaceae; genus Pseudomonas; species Pseudomonas sp. A-B-19. The sequence goes on along the minus strand of NZ_JAGYGN010000021.1, from coordinate 1,799 downwards.
CGCGACATCCAGGACTGGTGCATCAGCCGTCAGCTGTGGTGGGGCCACCGGATTCCGGCCTGGTACGACGAGTCGGGCAAGGTCTATGTCGGACGTGACGAAGCCGAAGTGCGTGCCAAGCACAACCTCGGCCCGGACGTTGCACTGCAACAGGACAACGACGTTCTCGACACCTGGTTCAGCTCGGGCCTGTGGACGTTCTCCACCCTCGGCTGGCCGGAAAAAACCGAGTTCCTGAAGAAATTCCACTCCACTGACGTGCTGGTGACTGGCTTCGACATCATTTTCTTCTGGGTTGCCCGGATGATCATGCTCACCATGCATTTGGTGAAAAACGAAGACGGCACGCCGCAGGTTCCGTTCAAGACCGTGTACGTTCACGGCCTGGTGCGTGACGGCCAGGGCCAGAAGATGTCCAAGTCCAAGGGCAACGTCCTGGACCCGCTGGACATCATCGACGGCATCGAACTTGAAGCGCTGGTGCAGAAACGCACCTCCGGCCTGATGCAGCCGAAACTGGCGAAGAAGATCGAGAAGCAGACCCGCGACGAGTTCGCCGAAGGCATCGCCAGCTACGGCACCGACGCCCTGCGCTTCACCTTCTGTTCGCTGGCGTCCACCGGTCGTGACATCAAGTTCGACATGGGCCGCGTCGAAGGCTATCGCAACTTCTGCAACAAGATCTGGAACGCGGCGCGCTACGTGCTGGACAAGGGCGAAGACTGTGGCCAGAACGGCGAAGCCTACGAGCTGTCCCTGGCCGATCGCTGGATCATTTCGCAGCTGCAGCGCACCGAAGCCGAAGTGACCCGCCAGCTCGACCAGTTCCGTTTCGACCTGGCTGCACAAGCCTTGTACGAGTTCATCTGGAACCAGTATTGCGACTGGTACCTGGAGCTGTCCAAGCCTGTGCTGTGGGACGAAAATGCACCGCTCGAACGCCAGCGCGGCACCCGTCGCACCCTGGTGCGTGTACTGGAAGTCGCCCTGCGTCTGGCGCATCCGTTCATGCCGTTCATCACCGAAGAAATCTGGCAGCGCATCGCGCCGCTGGCCGGTATCGAAGGCAAGACGATCATGCTGCAACCTTGGCCAGTGGCCAATGAAACACGCATCGATCAGGCGGCCGAAGATGACATCGAATGGCTCAAGGGTTTGATGCTCGGCACCCGTAACATCCGTGGCGAAATGAACATCGGCCCGGGCAAACCGCTGCCGCTGTTCCTGAAGAACGTCAGCGTCGAGGATCAGCGTCGTCTGACCGAGAACGAAGCCCTGCTGAAGAAGCTGGCGCGCCTCGAATCGATCACCGTACTGGCTGCCGGCGACGAAGCTCCGCTGTCCGCCACCGCGCTGGTCGGCGAGATGGAAGTGCTGGTGCCAATGGCCGGCCTGATCGACAAAGGTGCGGAACTGGCGCGTCTGGACAAGGAAATCCAGCGTCTGCAGGGTGAAGTGCAACGTGTCGGCGGCAAGCTGTCCAATGCCGGTTTCGTTGACAAGGCGCCAGCCGAAGTCATCGACAAAGAACGCGCCAAACTGGCCGAGGCCGAACAGGCCCTGGGCAAGCTGGCCGAGCAGCATGCGCGGATTGCCAGTTTGTAACGGCAGATCGCAATGAAGAAGGGAGGCCAGCAATGGCCTCCCTTTTTTGTGCCTGCCATGTTTTCACAACTCATGAAGATCCCACAGGGTTATGTGCTGATTACCACAATTGGGTTCAAATCGGCTGGATGTGGGACAATGCCCGCCACTTTCAGCCATACCCGAATCGACCACACCCATGACCGCCCCCCGCC
>NZ_JAGYGN010000020.1:0-123226 GCF_019947515.1 Pseudomonas sp. A-B-19 | reverse complement strand
AAAAAGGAAGGAAAGTATTAATATCGCGCATAAGAACGCCGGTTTGTTAGATGTGTTTGCTCGCACGAACATCATCAACCAAATCGGCGTTCTTGTTTCTGTGTTTCCCGGGATTCCGTGAAGAACCAAAAAAAAGGCCCTTTGTTGCATGCGCTTTCGCAGTTGCAGGGCTGAATTAAGCTTGGCGCGCTGCTAATGCCGAGTAGCTGTTCATCAGATTGCGATAGTTCGGAATGCGCTGGGTCTGAACGTTACCAAAGGCGCGGTCAGCCGTCAGATCAAGCAGCTCGAAGACTACCTCGGTGAGCCCTGTTCATTCGCACGCCTCGCTATCGCCCGGGCCCTGGCACTGAAGTCAAAACTGCTGATCCTCGATGAGCCTACGGCGGCGCTCGACGTGTCCCTGAACACCCGCGCCGTGCGTGAGAGCCTTGAGGCGCTCGTGAAGAGGCTCTGGCCGAAACGCTACCGCAGCGCCTATCGCTGACTGATCCTCAAGCCCGCTGGACCGCTGCTCCAGGAGGCCCAGCGTTTTTCGCCTGTTTCGCGAACTATCTGATCGATACCGAGCACGGCGTCATCGTGGATGTGGGCGGACTGTGTAGCGGCAGATCTGGTCGTATCTTGTTTTCCCGTCACTCTCCATCCCTCAGCACAACGTTTACACTTAACTGCTCCGCACCCTCGAAGGAATCTCCCCGGTGAACGTCAACGACGCCAGTTTCGAAGAACTGCTCAACGCTTTGCATGACGGCGTCTACATCACTGATGGCGACGGCAAGACGCTGAAGGTCAATCAAGCCTATGAGCGCCAGACCGGGCTCAGTGGTGCTGATCTCATCGGCCGATCCATGCAGGAGCTGGTGAAGGAGGGCGTTCTTTCGCAATCGGCCACACTGCGTGTATTGCATGAAGGTCGGCCGGTGTCGGTGATGCAGAGCCTGAGTCAGGGCAAGAAATTGTTAGTCAGCGCCACGCCGATTCTCGACGCTGAAAACCGGATTTCATATGTTGTCAGTACCGTACGCGACATGACTGAACTGCTGCGCATGAAACACGAGCGCGATGAGTTGCAACAGCTTAAACAACTGCGCAACAGCACCGCCAAACTTCATGCTGGCCAACGAGACAACCTCTTGCGTTCTCCGCTTATGGCCGATCAGGAGGTTTCCGGCCGCGTCTTCTCGCTGGCCCGGCAGGTTGCCAGTAGCTCGGTGAAGGTTTTGCTTCAGGGAGAAACCGGCGTCGGAAAGACCCTCGTAGCGCAATTCATCCACAACGCCAGTCCGCGTGCCAGTGAACCATTTCTCGCGCTCAACTGCGGTGCACTGCCCGAGAATCTGATTGAAGCCGAGCTGTTTGGCTATGCGCCTGGAGCGTTCACAGGCGCAGGCCCCAAAGGCAAGCGTGGCCTGTTGGAATTGGCGCATCACGGAACATTGTTTCTCGACGAAATTGGTGATTTGCCACTCCCGGTGCAGGTCAAGTTACTCAAGGTGATCGAAGAAAATCGCTTCATTCCTGTCGGTGGCCTGGAGTTGAAGGAGGTCGATGTGCGCATCATTAGCGCCACCCACCATGACCTCAAGCGTCTGGTGGCAGAAGGTCGTTTTCGGGCTGATCTGTATTACCGGCTCAACGTGGTTCCGATCAACATTCCAGCACTGCGGGAGCGCAGTGAGGAAATTCCGCCGCTGCTGCATTACTACCTCGACAGTTTCAACACTCGCTACGAGCGTCAGGTGCAATGGAGCCTTGAAGCCCTTGATCTGATGTGCGACTACGCTTGGCCGGGGAATATTCGGGAGCTGATCAACATCGTCGAGCGTTTGGTGGTGACCAATCAGAACGGCACCATCGAGGCGCTGGACATGCCTGAGGAGATCCTCAACCTCAACCCGCTGAATACCGATGACAGGCGCTTACCGCTGCGCAAGGTGTTGGAAAACGCCGAGCGCAGTGCGATTCGTGCCGCGCTGCGTGTGCACAAGACCACGCGCCTGGCGGCCAAGGCGTTAGGCGTGAGTCAGGCGACCGTGGTGCAGAAAATGAAACGCTGGGAACATTCTGATTAGGATTTTAATCAGCCCCGAATAAATCGATCAGAAAACTAATCGGGACTGACCGGTAAAACCCCTCTTATTTTCGTGTGAATCGCGCAAAGGCCCACGCCACGGGGCTTTGCGGGTATTGGCACGTCTTTCGCTCTCTCATATGGCACGTCTTCCAATAAAACAACATCCACTGGACGAGCACTATGAACATCTCTGCTTTCAAAATCGCAAACAAATTGATCACTGGACAAGGCGCTATCGAGCAGCTTTCGGCTGAACTGACTCGCCTCAATGTCAAAAACCCGCTGATCGTGACAGACGCCGTTCTGGTCCAGTCCGGCACTGTGGACTTGGCGCTGGCACAGTTGGGTGGTCGCTGTTACGGCATTTTCGATCAGGTCAAACCGGAGCCTGAAATTGCCATTGTTGAGGACTGTACCCGTACCTATCGCGAGGGCAGTCACGACGGGTTGATTGCTGTGGGTGGCGGCAGTGCAATCGACATCGCCAAAGGCGTCGCGGCGTTTGCCGGACATGAAGGCCCGCTGGCCGAACTGTTCGGTGTCGATCTGGTGAAACGCAAAGGCCCCGTGCTGATTGCCATTCCGACTACCGCTGGCACCGGTTCGGAAGTGACCAACGTGGCCATCTTTTCTGACAAGCAAGCGAAGCTGAAGAAAGGCATTGTCAGCGACTACCTGCTGCCTGACGTAGCGCTGGTCAGCCCGATCATGACCCTGACTTGTCCACGCAGTGTGACGGCGGCCAGCGGTGTCGACGCGCTGGTGCATGCGGTCGAGTCCTATCTTTCGGTGAATGCTTCGCCCATCACTGATGCCATCGCGCTGGGTGCGATCAAGCTGATCGCCAAGGCGCTGCCCAAGACTTATGCCAATCCGTCCAACCTCCAGGCCCGGGAAGACATGGCCACCGCCAGCCTGATGGCCGGCATGGCATTTGGCAACGCAGGGGTAGGCGCAGTGCATGCGCTGGCGTACCCGTTGGGCGGACGTTTCAACATCGCCCATGGTGTCAGCAATGCCTTGCTGCTGCCGTACGTGATGGAGTGGAACAAGATGGCCTGCGTCGAGCGCTTCCGTGACATCGCCGAAGCCATGGGCGTGCGTGTCGTCGACCTGAACGACAAGGATGCGGCGGATCAGGCTGTCAAAGCCATGGCGGATCTATGCGCCGCTGTGGATATCCCAACCGGTATGCGCAGTTTCAACGTGCCTGAGGATGCCATCCCGGCGATGGCCGAAGAGGCCAGTAAGATCGACCGCTTGATGCGCAACAACCCGCGCAAGTTGACCGCCACCGATATTGAGAAAATCTACCGCGCAGCCTACTGATCCCGAAAAGCCGTGACGCCCCAGCCTGCCGGTTCGGGCGTCTGCCATTACAAGACCAATAAAACAGGTGCACTCAATGTCCAACACTACTGCGCAGCGGTGCGAAAGCCCGTACATCCCGCTGGGTCCTTTCAAGGTCCGGTTACCGTTCATTCACTACAAAGTCGAGCTGCCGGACTACCTGCAAGGCTTGCTGATGTGTGCCGTGGATCTGGCCGCCATCCCGCTGATGACCGAACTGCTCGGCATGCCATTTGAGGTCGCGCTGGCCGTCGTGATGCTCAACGGCTTGCTTTACCTTGTGCACCATTTGCTCGGTGACCCGACCGTACCTGGCTGGATCACCCCGGCGGTACCCCTGTTGATGGCTTACTGTGCTCAATTTCCAATGGGCCCGGAGCGTGTCCACGCCTTGATTGCCTTTCAGTTGATGTTGGGGGTTTTTTCAATTGCCCTAGGGGCGACCGGGATGGCGAAGAAGGTTGTGGAATATGTACCCTCGGCGATCAAGTCTGGGATTATCGTCGGTGCCGGCTTGAGTGCGGTGATCGCGGTGTTCCAGGTTGGCGGTAAATTCAATGTGCTGCCCTGGACCATTTCCATTGCGGTCGGCATCGCCTTCTATCTGATCTTCTCCCAGCACTTCAACGAACTGAAGCAGCGCAACCGCTTCTGGTGGAACTTCGCCAAGCTCGGCATCTTGCCGATCATTCTGTTGGCAGTGGTGATTGCGCCGCTGTTCGGTGAGGCGCCATGGCCAACCATTCAGTGGGGCATCAGCAAACCGGATTTCGCCGGGCTGTGGAGCAACTACACCGTGTTCGGTCTGGGCATGCCGCCACTGTCGATGTTCATCTCCGCGCTGCCGACCATGCTGGCGGTGTACATCATTGTCTTCGGCGATGTGCTCAGTGCGAAATCGCTCCTCGATGAGGCAGAAACTGTCCGCACTGATGAAGTCGTCGACTACAACGCCGATCGCTCTCACCTGATCTTCGGCGCGCGTAATGCGTTCATGAGTATCTTTGGCCCGGATGTCGCCATGTGCGGCCCAAAATGGGCGGCGATGCTGGTGGTGGTGATCGAGCGTTTTAAAGGTGGGCCGAAGGCGATGAAATCGATCATCGGCGGTGTCGGGTCGTTCCGTTGGGGGACCAACACCGGTCTGCTGTTGTTGCCGGTAGTGACTCTGGTACAGCCGATTCTCGGTGTTGCCCTGTCGCTGACGTTGCTGATCCAGGGTTATGTGAGTGTGCGTCTGGGCATCCTTGAAGCTCGTAGCCAGCGCGACTTGGGTATCGCGGGCGTGATCGGCGCGGTACTGGCGATCAAGGGTGCGAGCTGGGCATTCGGGATTGGCGTTGTGTTGTGTTTGCTGATCTACGGCAAAAACTTCTTCAAAGGCGAGGTGGATGGGACATTTGCCAAGGATCTGAAGGCGGCGGATACCAAGCCAGCCAAAGGTGCTGAGTCGCCCACGGCTACTAAGCAGGTAGCACTACCACGCTGATCCTCTAAGACTTGCACGCTTAAGCGTTGTCATCTGTTTAATAACGTTTGTCATTAAGCGAGCACTTTCATTTCGATGTTTTGTATGTCCTGAGCGGTAAGGACGCAAGGCGCATTAGTCGTGCGCTTCAATAACGACCGCGACTTAAAAGGAAGAAATCATGACTGCTGCAGTTCCTACGATGGATGATTTTTTGAAGGACGCTCCTTCTAACTGGGGCAAGTGGGGAGCGGAAGACGAAGTTGGCTCTCTGAATTACCTGACCGCGCAAGAAGTCATGCGCGGGGTTGCGCACATTACGACGGGAACCGTATTTACTTTACAGCGTATGATCGGTGATCCCGCAGGCGATCCGGTTTGGCCAGGCCGTACCCCGGCGGAACGTACTATGGTTCTCGATGAGTCAAGCTGGGACAATGATCATGGCCCATGTTATCCCGGCGGGTTGCACTACGCTGATGACAAGATCGACGCATTCCTGCAAGGCTCCACGCAATATGATGCGCTTGGCCACCTCTGGTACGGCGGAAAAATATGGAACGGCTACGACGCGCGAACAACTGTGGGTGGCCTCGACAAGGCCAGTGTCGCACCTATCGGTGAGCGAGGAGTGGTCGGGCGCGGAGTATTACTGGATATGGCACGGCATCGTGGCAAGCGCATGCTGGATAAAGGTGAGACATTCACTCATATAGATCTTATGGCGTGCGCAGAGGCTCAGGGCCATACGATCGAGCCCCACGATATCCTGATTATCAGGACTAACTTCCTTCAAGCTTTCTATGAGCAGGGCGAGGCGTTTTACGATGGATTCTGCGAGCCAGGCCTTACATATTCGGAGGAGCTTGTTCGATGGTTCCATGACAAGGAAATTCCAAACCTTGTCACCGATACCATCGCCAATGAGGTCACGACAGACCCAGTATCAGGTGTGGCTCTGCCACTACACTGCGCTTTGATGCGTAATCTTGGTATCGCCTTTACGGAGATCTGCGATCTGGAAAAGCTAGCTGAAAGTTGCGCTAAAGACAGGCAGTATACTTTCCTTTATGTGGCAGCGCCGCTGAAAGTACATCGCGCTGCCGGATCACCGGTCAATCCGGTAGTGATCAAATAGTCGTTTATGCTGGGGCAGGTTTACTCCTGCCTCAGCATAAGTGAAAGCCGCCTATTCCTGTCTCAACCTAGTACATTCGCTGGCTCGGTGATAGAAGAATCCATCCGTGGCTGGGTGATCTCTATGGCTCCTTTGTGAGTTTCTGCCTCGATTATTTTTTGCCAAGCGCCCGATACAGATCCACGGATCTGCTTATAAGCGCACCTGGCGAAAATCGGCAAGGGCTACGAACAGTTGGCCAAGGCCGGCAAAGGCGCGGTTGAAGTCGAACTGAATGGTGAGCGTTACATGGTCAACGTTGGCCGTCCGAGCGATTGGGCTGGAGTTTCGTTGGCCTGATCAAGCACAAAGAGGTCATGAGTTCCGCGACCCAACTCGCTTGGTTGATCGCCCTGATTGCCGGGATGCTGTCGCTCGTGTTTGCCTTGGTCGGGGCCAGCTTTGCTGGCTTGATTGTGCGACCGATTCGCAGCGTAGCCAGCGGTTTGCAAGGCATCGCCCAGGGTGAGGTGGATCTGACGCAGAATCTGCAGGCGCGCGGGAACGATGAAACCGCGCAGTTGGCTAGTTGGTTCAACCATTTCCTGGCCGCCATCCGCGACCTGATCCACCGCATTGGCCAGGCTGCGAACAAAATATCCTCGCGACTTCACGGGATTCGACCCAGGTCTCCAGCGACATGGCTGAAGCCGCCGGGCGTCAGTGTGAAGCAGTGGACATGGTCTCGACTACATTCCATGAAATGGTCGCCACCGCCAATGAAATTGCGCGCTCCTGTAGCCAGGCAGTCGAGTCAGCAGATAGCGGTTGGCTAAAAGCCCGCGAGGGGCAGCAACAGATTGATGCCGCGGTCAGTAGCGTCGATCAACTGAGCCAGGAAATCGGAAAGTCCGCATCAGTCGATGCAGCAACTGGAGCGCGACAGTAATGACATCCAGTCAATCCTCGGGACGATTCGTTCGATCGCCGAGCAGACCAACCTGCTGGCACTAAATGCTGCCATTGAGGCTGCCCGTGCGGGAGAGCAGGGACGTGTGTTTGCCGTGGTCGCCGATGAAGTCCGTGCGCTGGCTAAACGCACCGGTGCTGTCACCCACCAAATGCGCGCCAGCCTGGAGGTTTCGCAGCGGTCGGTTAACCGTATCGGCGTGGCGCGGACCAGCTTCGGACAGATCCGGGATTCTGTGGACGTGATTAGGGACATGAACACTCAAATCACCACTGCTGCCGAAGAGCAGCATCAAGTCGTCGAAGGCATCAACCTACATATCAGTCAGATTCATGGGGATGCACAGTGGGTGGCCGAACTGGCGGAATCTGCACGACTAAACACCGAGGGCTTGGCCGGACTGTCCAGTGAGTTGGACAGCTTTATGCTAAGTTTTCGGACCTGATAAACCTCACCAAACGCCCGTTTACAGATTTCGAGGCATGAAGCAGGGCTTGCTCTCTGTCAAAGTTGCTGACGGGCAGGGCAGGGCAGGGCAGGGCAGGGCAGGGCAAGGGCGCTAGTTGAGGGTGGGACCGGAACTGAGCGCCCCCACTTATCAATTAGCTAAATCCCCCGAACCTGATTCAGAGACGCAGGGCTAATGCAAACGCATCAGGCCTTGTTCTTCGGATTAATGACATTTCTCCAGTCGGATAAGAGTAGAACCCAATAGCGTGCCTTTAATTTGATTCTCTTTTTGTGCTTGATACGCTCAAAAAAACAAGTCAGTCGATACACTCAGTGTCGATCCAACCACACCGTTTGCGCGTTGCAGAACTCGCGTATCCCGAAGTGCGACAGTTCACGGCCGAAGCCGCTTTTCTTCACGCCGCCGAAGGTGACGCGTGGGTCGCTTGCGCAGTAGCCATTTATAAACACACCACCGGTTTCCAGTTCACCGGCCATCTGCTCGGCAAGCTCGACGTTGCGTGTGTAAATGGTTGAGGCGAGGCCAAACTCACTGTCATTCGCTAGTTCCAGTGCATGGGTTGCGTCTCGCGCCGTGATGATCGAGGCCACCGGGCCAAACAGCTCCTGTTTGAATGAGGTCATCTGGTCGGTGACATCACCGAAGACAGTGGGCTCGTAAAAGTTGCCGGGGCCTTCAGCCTTCTTGCCGCCCATCAGCAACGTCGCGCCTTCTTCCAGGGTGTCACGCACTTGTTGATCCAGTTCATCACGCAGATCAAAACGGGCCATCGGTCCGATGTAGGTGCTGGTGAGCAGTGGATCACCGACCACCAGTTTGCGCGTGGCTTCGACGAATTTGCGCGTGAATTCTTCGACAATACCTTGCTCGACGATCAAGCGCTTGGCTGCCGCGCAGACTTGCCCGGTGTTCTGGTAGCGGCCAATCACGGCGGCTTTCACCGCTTCATCGAGATCGGCATCGTTGAGCACGATGAAGGGGTCGGAACCGCCCAATTCCAGCACGCATTTCTTCAACGCAGCACCAGCCTGTGCGCCGATGGCCATGCCGGCACGCACGCTGCCGGTGAGGGTCACGGCGGCGATGCGTGGATCGGCAATCGCGGTGGAAACGCCGTCCGGCGTGACGTTCAGCACTTCGAAAACACCTTCAGGGAAATTGGCAGTCTTGAAGGCTTCCAGCAGCAAGTAGGCGCTGCCCATCACGTTGGGCGCGTGCTTGAGCACATAGGTGTTGCCGGCGAGCAGAGTCGGAACGGCGCCGCGCAGCACCTGCCAGATCGGGAAGTTCCATGGCATCACCGCAAGAATCGGCCCCAGTGGGCGGTATTCGATGCGCGCTTTACCGCCTTCAACCAGCGTCGACTCGGCATTGAGCATGGCCGGGCCGTGTTCGGCGTACCACTCGCAGAGCTGCGCACACTTTTCGATTTCACCGCGCGCCTGGGTGATCGGCTTGCCCATCTCCAGGGTGATCATGCTGGCCATTGTGTCGGCGCTGTCGCGCAGGGCCTTGGCCAGGGCGATCAACAACTGCGAGCGTTGCTCAACGGCTGTTTTGCGCCACCCGCGAAATCCGCCAGCGGCCCGCGCCAGGGCAGCTTGCAGTGCCGATTCGGATTCGAAAGGGTAGTGACCGATCTGTTCGCCGTTGAGCGGGTTGATCGAGATGGCGTGGGTAAGGCTGGAAACTTGCGTCATGGCACCGTCCTGCTGGGTGGGGATGTGCTCAGGTTAAGGTGGTGTTAAATTTCTGGAAACTGAATAATACTGAGCATAACGTTCACGTTTGGAGAATGATTTGGATCTGGTTCAGCTGGAAATTTTCAAGGCTGTTGCCGAGCACGGCAGCATCAGCGTTGCCGCGCAGCATATCCACCGAGTGCCCTCCAACCTGACAACGCGAATCAAGCAGTTGGAGCAGGACCTGGGCGTGGACCTGTTCATCCGCGAGAAAAGCCGCCTGCGTTTGTCACCGGCCGGCTGGAGTTTTCTCGACTACGCCCGGCGCATCCTCGACCTGGTCCAGGAAGCCCGCGCCACCGTGGCGGGCGAAGAGCCGCAAGGTTCATTCCCTTTGGGTTCGCTGGAGAGTACGGCGGCAGTGCGCATTCCCGGGCTGCTGGCCGCCTACAACCAGAAACACGTCAAGGTTGAACTGGACCTGTCCACCGGCCCCTCGGGGACCATGATCGACGGCGTGCTGTCGGGGCGACTGGCCGCCGCGTTTGTCGACGGGCCGGTGCTGCACCCGGCACTGGAAGGTGTGCCGGCGTTTGAAGAAGAAATGGTGCTGATCGCGCCGCTCAACCATGCCCCGATCTATCGCGCACAGGATGTGAACGGCGAAAACATCTACGCCTTCCGCTCCAATTGCTCGTACCGGCACCACTTCGAGAGCTGGTTTACCAAGGACGCGGCGGTGCCGGGCAAGATCTTCGAAATGGAGTCCTATCACGGCATGCTCGCCTGCGTCAGCGCCGGTGCAGGCCTGGCGCTGATGCCGCGCAGCATGCTCGAAAGCATGCCGGGTTGCACCACGGTGAGCATCTGGCCGCTGTCGGAGTCTTTCCGCTATTTGCGCACCTGGCTGGTGTGGCGTCGAGGCACGGTGTCACAGAGCCTGACCATGTTCGTACGTTTGCTGGAAGAGCGATGCGCAGCGTCGGACCTATTGGCGATTTCGGTGACTCCCAATTAAAAGCCTGCTTTTATCCCGCGAAATCGCTGTCGCCGACTTGTCTATGTCACCGACGGCAGCAACAAACAGGAACGCAACACCATGGTCCTGCGGGTGGCCAAGGCGCTGGACCTGGGGCCGTGGAAGTCCGAAGTCGGGATCTCCGGCCTGACCTCGTCCCTGGAGAACCGCGACACCAACAACGATGGATGGGGCAATGCCATGGCGGTGCACTACATCGGCAAAAACGGCCCGTGGGGCGTGCAACTGTAAGCCGCGCGACAGCAGATGTCCCCGCGCAACCCCGGCACCGATGAACTGGTGACTTTCGGCAGTTACGACGCCACCTTCAACGTCGCCAGTCGCGGCAACTTGTACGTGGCGGATGTAAGCTATGACGTCAGCGGCAAGTATCTGTTCGATCAGATCAGCGGTGTGAAACTGTACGCCAACTACAGCGCCTTCGATAAATCTGCGGACGATTTCAAGACCTCGCAACGGATGATTTTCGGCACCTCGTTCTCCCTCAGCAAACTGTGGATCGCCACGGAATGGTTGTACGGCAAGAATGATCCGGTCATCGGTGGCGGCAGCCTCACCCAGAGTCTGGGGGCTGGAGGTAGTAACCAGTGGGAAAACCAGTTGTACAGAAACATCGGTTATTACTTCTGATCCGGATTTTTCGGCAACAGCCCTAAAGTCCTTTTCGCGAGCCCAAACAACACTTACATCAGCCCATCCACTGATAGTCAGATAGGCCCTACAGAACAATCACTACCCCAAGCAAAACAATAAACCTGCCCCACGTAACAACGGAGGCCGCTGCGGAGTCATCCTTTCATGCGTCAACTGCCCTCGCTCAACATTCTGCGAGTCTTTGAAGAAGTCGCGCGGCGTCGCAGTTTCAGCCAGACGGTGCTGCGTCTGAACGTTACCCAAGGCGCGGTCAAGTGGCTTACACAATCAATAGACTCTACATGCATAAACAGCCCAGACCCGGGCTAGGAGTGGGAGAACATTAGCTTTACTCCAGCCGCTCCGAAAACCAGCGCAAGGGTACCTTCGATCCATCGGCGCGCTCGGCGGTATCCCCGAACCATGGGCGCGGTGGAGAAGACGATCGCATAGCTACAGAAGATAGTGACACTAAGCACAGCGCAACCAGCCAGAATAATCGCGACCGTTTTTGGCGAAGCTTGCGGCCCCAAGCCAAGGGTCATGGTAGCGATCCAACCTAGCAGTGCCTTGGGGTTTGTGAGATGCATGAGCAAGCCGCGCTGATACAGACTGAACCCCGAGACTTTTGGCGCGGCCGCTATCTCTTTCTCAAGCCGCTCATTGGACGTTAGAGCAGAGCGGCCTGCTTTGATAGCAAGGAAGAGCAGGTAAGCACCGCCAACCGTTTTTAAGACACCTAGCGCCTGCGCATACTGTGCCAGGATGGCTGAGACGCCCGTGGCTGCCATCGATCCCCAGAAAATCGAACCACTGATCACACCTGCCGCTAGCAGGAGTGCAGGCTGCCTGCCTTGGTTCATCGCGACGCCCATTATCCGCATGTTGCTCGGTCCAGGGCTCGCCGCTCCAACAATATAGGCCGTGAATACGAGGAGGAGATGGTGGTAATCAAATGACATTAAAAGCCCCTTAACGAAGTTCTATGCCAGTCAGCGGCTCTGTTGCTAGCAGCCCTATGACGGGGCGATGATGGACGACCACAAGAGCCGACCCGCGCGGACTCCTCTGTAAGCCTCAGTGCGATGCTGTCTGAACGCTATATTTCACGCCCGGATTGGTGGATCTCCGTTACAGACATGGTGAATATCAGTTTTGATTTGCCGTTGTTTGAGTAGGCATGAGGTACATCTGTTTTTGCTACGGCTGAGCAACCCGCAGAAATGCTCAGTTCGGTATCACCTACTGTGAAGTGAAGTGTCCCTTTCTCCACGTGAAATAGCTCAGTTGTGCCGTGAGGATGCCCTGAGGAGGCAAAAGTTTCGCCGGGAAACATTTCCCAGCGCCAAAGCTCAATCATGTTCGGACCACTGGTTCCAGCCAGGAGCCGAGCCGTCCCCCCCAAGTTTCCTGTCCAGAGTGTGGGGATATCCTTACTTTCGATGAGGTGGGCAGATGGGGCGTCGGACACGTTCACGACATCAGCAACTGAAAGACCCAAAGCAGCAGCGATTTTGCAAAGGATCGCGATGCTTGGGTTAGCCGTGCATTTCTCTATCTCGACCACCATGCCCTTGCTGACACCGGAGCGACGGGAAAGCTCGTCGAGAGTGATTTTCCGCTTCTTTCGTTCCTCTTTGAGCCTACGGGAAACTGCCTCGCTAACGGTTTGAACGTCGGCCCCGGTGTTGGTCGGTATATTGACTATTTTGGTCATTGGTCGCTAGTATGAAATGAAATTTAGGATTAAAGGGATTCTCTGATGCTGTCCGTACTGCCGTCAATCGACCAAGACGTAATCAATTTGGCACCTGAGTTCAGAGCGCTCAGCATTGTGGTGGAAGCTGCACCAATCGCCAATCCAGATATTGGCAAGGACGCTTTGTCTCGAGCCTGTCAATCAGTCACGGCGGGTGGTGCACTATGGGCGGAAGCTCACCTGACCGCTTGGGCGGATCTCTTCCGAAAATTCGGGGCCAAGCCGCAGCGCACCCCTTGCTCAGCTGAAGCTCTTCGCAAACGAGTCCTGCGTGACGGTAGTCTGCCGAGTATCGATCCAGTGGTTGATCTCTATAACGCCATCAGCATTGAGTACGCAGTTCCTGTCGGCGGTGAGAACGTCGAAGCCTATGTGGGCTCGCCGCGACTCGCTGTAGCTGATGGGTCGGAACCTTTCGACACCATGAAAGAAGGTGCTCCAGCCCACGAATATCCTGATTCTGGCGAGGTTGTTTGGCGGGACGATAAGGGGGTGACTTGCCGTCGTTGGAATTGGCGCCAGGGCGTCAGAACACGGCTCAGTGCAGATGCGAAGCACATGTGGTTCATTCTGGAAAGTCTGCCGACAATGCCGCTCGAGGCATTGACTGAAGCGGGTGACAAGCTGATAGAAGGCCTGCAACTGATGATGCCAGGCGCTCAGATTGAGAGTGTACTTATCGGTCCAGGTGCCAATTAGTAAATAAGCGAGACGGTACGGGATGCTTGTGGGGATTCATACGGGGTTATGTCCAATCTTGCCTCTCACGCAGCCTTTTTGATCGGTGGCAATCATGCCCAACCACATCACGTTGGAAAAGCCTGCAGCTGAATCGAAGAAATCTCCATAGCGCATGGTGTGGATTATTGAGCGATGTATGCTTCGGAGTCAGTCCGTCCTGTGGTGATCTAATTGCAGAATCACACAATGGAGTCATGAACTATGTTTACCGGTCTTAGCGCATTTCCTTTGACGCCAATGAATGAGCAGGGTGTGGATGAAGGAGCATTTACTCGCCTTGTGGAGCAACTGGTGGCTGCGAAAGTAGATTCTATCGGTGCGCTCGGGTCTACAGGAAGCTATGCGTACCTTTCTCGGACTGAACGCTCACGAGTTACGCAGTTGGCAGTAGAGACAGCCGGGAATGTTCCCGTCATGGTAAGCATAGGATCACTGCGTACACGTGATGTGCTGTTGCTGGCAGAAGATGCGCAAAAGGCGGGAGTCAAAGCATTGTTGCTGCCGCCCGTTTCCTATCAGAAGCTATCAGCTGAAGATGTTTTTTCGCTGTACGAAACGGTCACCGCCAATATCTCCGTCCCGCTATGCGTCTATGACAACCCCGGCACCACCCATTTCGAATTTACTGATGAGCTTCACGGGCGAATTGCCCGCCTGCCGAATGTGCACTCGATCAAGATCCCTGGCGTTCCCGAAGCACCAGATCAGGCCAAGGCACGAGTCGATCGCCTTCGGGCACTGATTCCGGAGCACGTAACGATTGGGGTAAGCGGGGATGTATTTGCTGCTACTGGATTGAACGCAGGCTGCGAGGTCTGGTACTCCGTCATTGGGGGCTTGTTCCCGAAAACAGCCCTGGCAATCACGCGTGCTGCGTTGTCGGGTAACGCCGAAGAAGCGACTCGCCTTTCCGAATCTTTGAAGCCCCTATGGGCCCTCTTCACACAATTTGGGGGAAGCTTCCGCGTTGTTGCAACGGCGGCCGAGCTTCGTGGATTCACCCACTCTCCGAGCTTGCCATTGCCACTCAGAACCATAAGTGGAGCAGGGCGTCAGCAAATTGCTGCGGTGATCGACGAGCTCGAACTGAGCTGAGCAGTAAGTGCTGCGAACGCATCCGAAACGCCGAGCAATGATACAGCTCAGCAGGTGCGGTAGGGCCGATGTTGAGTCGGCTTTGACCGGCGCAGCGGCCCTAATGTTGGGCGAGCAGATCAGTTATAGGAGCAAAGTGAATGTACATCCCCCCTCAGTTCGAAGAGTCTCGTGTTGGCGTTTTGCAAGAAGTCATTATGCGAAATCCGCTTGGGTCACTTGTCACTTGTTCGGGTGATGGGATTGACGCCAATCACCTACCTTTTGAACTTGTACTCCGCAGCGGGGCGCTTGGGGTGCTGCAGGCGCATGTGGCGCGGAATAATCCCCTATGGCATGAAGTCGCCCAGGGCAGCGAGGTGTTGGTGATATTTCGAGCTCAAGATGCGTATATATCGCCGCAATGGTATCCGAGCAAACAGGATTTCCATCAGCAAGTCCCCACTTGGAACTACCGAGTCGTGCACGCATTTGGTCGTGTGACGTTTCACGATGATGCTCAGTACGTTCGTCGTGTCGTGGCAAAGCTGACCAAGTCTAATGAAGCATCTCAGCCAGCACCTTGGAAAATGACCGATAGTCCCAAGGAGTGCATAGATTCCATGCTGAGAAAAATTGTAGGGGTCGAGATCGAAATCACGAGGCTAGTGGGGAAATTCAAGCTCGGTCAGGATGAGGAAGCCCGTGATATCCGAGGTGCTGGCGATGCTTTGGTCTCGCGTAATGAGCGAGGAATTGGATTAGCCATGCTTGAGTGCGCTGATAATAAAGACATTTCGAATTTTCCTTCCCACGTACAAAAAGGCGCCTCCTGAAATAAAGGAGCGCCTCTATTAGTGCCTCATAAAAATCGTCGGCACTTATGAATTGTCTTTGCAGTGAGGACGCCTCAGCAGAAGGTGGTTTGCTGAGGCATTTTTTTGAGATCGCTGCTTCGGGCCGGCGGGCCCGGCTTACTCAGTTTGAGTCACACCGAAGCCTCGCACGACATCTGAGCAGAATTCTCTCACGTTCCTTTTGTGCATCCAGCGCTCGCCATACATGGGCCGGCCAATCAATGCCTAGAGCTTCAAAAACGTTGTGAAATGGTCCTTGTGATCCAGCAGGATCTCACGAGGCAAGATAGTCGCCACACTTCCTCGATGCTGCAATCCGTGTGATAGCACGTGTGCAAGAACTTGCTCTTTCGTCATGTTGCCTGGTTTTCCATCCTTGAAAATAAACGCAACCGGATCAGACAGTTCGATTGCAGTGATCGACTGGGTGTAGTTCACAAACCATTGATTCACTGAAGAAAAGCACTCTTCCAGTTGACCCAGGTCTTGTTTCTGTTCGGTCAGGATGGAGTCAAATTCATCCGGTTTTCCCTGCAATCTGGCAATGAACAGCTGGTCAACAATATTGATATGGGCGAGCCAGTAGAGTGCTTCCTCCATTTCCGTTGGAAATTTTTTTGCCGCGGGGGCTTTCAAGCACTTGAACAGCTCCTCCTCAGACCATGCCTTGTATTTGTAAAGCGAATGAAGAAGGTTCGTGGCACTCATGGTGTTCTCCTGGTTTTCTAATTTTCTGGCTGCCCTGGACCTTCTGATGGGGGTGCGGATAGGGCTCCTTCCCGCAGGGGGATAGCCATGCATGGTCGGATAGGTGGAATGGTCAGTATATTGACTTATTTAGTCAATGGCTGATAGCTTGAACGGCAAGCGACGAAAGTGGCCATGTGGTAGCCGAGTGAAGGGTGATTGGCCTGGAGCGGGCGATGTGCGATCCCTCACCATCTGCGTTTGCAGATGACAATGATCTCGCTCAACGCTTCAGAAGAAGGCCTGCATTGCACAGGAAAGGCTCACTGCAGCACTGAATTTCAGCAGGGCGCCGCCTTACGGGTGGCAGGCTCAGAGATGGCGAGAGGGTGTCTCAAATTATGAAGTACGTCAGCACACGGACGCCTGGGAAAGAATTCGAGTTCAGCGAGGTCCTCATGGGGGCGTACGCACCGGATGGTGGGCTTTTCGTTCCTCGCAACGTTCCTCGCTTCAAAAGCGAAGATCTCCTGAAGCTTGAATGGCTACCATTTCACGAACTGGCACGTCATGTAATCGAGCCGTTCCTAGGTGGCTATATCCCTCAAGATGAACTGTCTCGAATTCTTGAGGAGACATTTGACCGTTTTAAAAGTAACGCTGTTGCGCCGCTCTACCAGACGGCTACCAATGAGTGGGTATTAGAACTATTCCATGGTCCGGCAGGGGTCTATCAAGATTTCGGTCTCCAATTGATGTCTCGTTTGGTTGAATACTCCTTACTAAAGTCCGGAAAGAAAGCGCTTGTCGTTGGCTGCACTGGTGGAGACACCGGTGCCGCAGCCATCAAAGCCTTCAATGGCATGGAAGGTGTGACTCTGATTGTTCTGCATCCTTCCAGAGGAATGACAGATGAGCATCGGCGTCGCTTATTAGGCGCTGCCGAAGAAAATATTGTAAATATTTTGGTTGAGGGTGATTACGCCGATTGTCATCGGCTGTGCGAAAAGTTTCACAGGGGTATTAACGAGACGGAGCAGCAGTTAGTATCCTTCAATTCGGTCAATTGGGTTCGGGTGCTGGCGCATCTGTCCTTCTACTTCTACTCGTCGCTTCAATTAGGTGCGCCTAAAAGAGAGGTGGCGTTCAGTGTGCCCACCGGAAATTTTGGTGCTCTATATGCAGGCTATATTGCAAGGGAAATGGGGTTGCCCATCAGGCAGCTAATTGTAGCAACGAATACCAACGCGGGTTTGCATAACTTTCTTCAGTCTAATTTCTATAGACGTAATGAGATCCGTACTACCAACACGCCTTGCATGAACGTGTCGTTAGCCTCAAATTTTGAGCGGCTGCAATGGAGTATTCTCAATAAGTGTAGTGATAAAGTGGTTAGGAACATGGAGCTACTAGAGATGGATGGCCAAGTTCAACTGGAACAGGATGAGTGGTTAGAGGCGCGAAAACTATTTGATTCTTTAGCGGTAGAAGATGCAGAGGCGTTTTCCTGTATTCATGACGTCTTTGTTAAAAGTGGTTACTTGATCAGTCCTAATACCGCGATTGGATTACGAGCTGCGCGAATTAACAGACGTAGCTTGCTGACTCCAATGATCTGCTTGGCCACGACGCATCCTTCAAGCTTTGCCTCAGTTCTGGCTGAAGCCGATGTTCAATCTTCAATGAGTGTGGTGAGTGCTCACCCCTTCTCTAATGACGAATGCATTTCAATTTCCAATGATGTTGGCATCCTTGCGGAACTCATCAAGGCGATATCCCAAGACACGAAGTCTCGCTCGCTATAATCCTGGAGTTAGAGATGAAGCGCGTTTTAGATAAGACGGATGAAAGAATACTGGAAGAGCTTACTCGTAATGCTCGACTTGCGCATAACGACATTGCCATGAAAGTTAATTTGTCTAGGAATGCTGTCAGGCTCAGGATTGAACGGTTGGAGCGGGACGGATATATCAGAGGTTATACCATAATCAAAGGTGGGCCACCTTCCGAGGTTGCGCCAATTAATGCCCTTATTTTTGTGTATCGAAAAGACCGAATGCGCGGTGCTGAAGTAGTGCGTTCAATTGTCTCAATGCCTGAGATCGTGTCCTGCAATGTGATGAGTGGTGACCTGGATATTGTAGTGACAGTTGAAGCGGCAAGTTCGGATTGTATTCATCGGGTCTGGAGCGACATATCCATGTTGCCAGGAGTTCTGAATACGGTTACGTCTTTTGTATTGTCTTGCACGAAGTAGGTTGCTAGGAAATCAAAATGCTCTCTCCTGCGAGCATTTTGCTCGCAACAATGATCGGTTTGCCATATTCGTATGAGCACTGCAGCAGTTTAGTATTTCAGTACCGAAAACATAACAATGAGGCCCATGTCGTGACTGAATATAAAATTGCTTTGCTTGGTTTTGGTGGTGTAAACCGTGCTTTGACGCAGCTCATCGCAGATAAGAACGAGCACTGGGCTAATGAATTTGGTTTTAAGCTAAAAATTGTTGGTGTCAGTGATCTTTACTTTGGCTCCATTATCAACAAGAACGGGTTGGATGCCCATGAATTGGCCGCAGTTCCTGCTGTAAAAGGGGGCTTTAGAACATTGCCAGCAGGCAGTGCTGAGCCTGCCAATGAGACGGTTATCCGTTTCTCGGGGGCCGATCTTATCGCCGAGGCGACGTTCACCAACCCTGTAGACGGAGAGCCAGCTACGACGTTCTGTCGCTGGGCTCTGGAAAAAGGTATCAGTGTGGTCACCACCAACAAAGGGCCGGTGGCGTTGCAAGCTGAAAGCCTGAAAGCATTGGCGAAAAGCACCGGTGCCCACTTCGAGTTTGAAGGCTCGGTAATGAGCGGCACCCCCGTCATTCGCCTGGCTAAAGAGTCGCTGGCCGGCTCGGAAATCAGCGGGTTTAAGGGCATCTTGAATGGTACGTCCAATTTCGTACTTTCTAGCATGGAAGAAGGTCTCGACTTCTCTGATGCAGTCGCCAAGGCTCAGGAACTCGGTTACGCAGAAGCTGACCCCACCGCGGACGTGGAAGGGCATGATGTTCGTCTTAAAGTAGTCATTTTGGCGAATGAGCTTCTGGGGGCGAAGTTGACTCCGAGCGATGTCCTTTGCAAAGGCATCTCGGGGATTACGTCAAAAGATATCGCCAAAGCAACGAAGGCCAATGCCCGGTGGAAACTAATTGGCAGCGCGGAAAAAATGAGCAATGGCTCCATCACAGCATCTGTTAGTCCTCAATTGTTGCCCCAGGGGGACGCACTGGCCGGTGTGAGCGGTGCAACGAATGCAATTACCTTTAATACAAGTGTTCTGGGTCCGGTAACGGTTGTCGGAGCGGGTGCAGGTCGGTTTGAAACAGCATTCGCCTTACTCTCGGATATTGTCAGTATTCACAAGAACAAAACTAAGATAGGTAAATGATCATGAATAGCTTGAGTCTTTCGCTCGCTGTTGATTATAAAACCATAACAGTTTTGAGCCCGTATGATGGCGCTGTAGTTGGAGAGGTGACGGACATACCCGCTTCATTGGCCACTGCGATCATTGATACGGCGAAGCTTGGTGCCCAGATCGCCAAAGAGCTCCCACGACACGAGCGTGCTCGCATACTGGAAAAAACCGCTGCTTTGGTCGAGAGCGATAAGGAGGCGTTTGCCAGTCTGATTGTTGCCGAGTCGGGAAAAACGATCAAGCAGGCGAGAAAGGAGGTTTTGCGCTGCGTCAATACGTTGAAACTGTCCGCCGAGGAGGCCAAACGCAATGCTGGTGAAGTGATTCCGTTTGACTCCTATGTCGGATCCGAGTCCCGTCAGGGATGGTTTACTCGGGAGCCTTTGGGTGTAATTGTTGCAATTACCCCATACAACGATCCACTCAACTTGGTCGCTCACAAGTTGGGGCCTGCGATCGCTGGCGGTAATGCTGTTGTACTCAAACCTTCTGAGCTCTCTCCGTTATCTGCCATTAAGCTGGTGGCCTGCCTGAACGCTGCGGGTCTCCCTCCTGCGGTCGTGTCCATTGCAACTGGAGGGGCCGCGCTGGGCAAGGCACTGGTCGCTCATCGAGCGGTACGTATGGTTTCCTTCACGGGTGGTTTTGTCACCGGTGAGCAGATCTCTCGCAATGCAGGCCTTAAAAAACTGGCGATGGATTTGGGGGGCAATGCCCCGGTTGTCGTGATGGGCGATTGTGATCTGAATGAAGCCGTTGAGTCCTGTGTATCAGGCGCTTTTTGGGCTGCCGGGCAAAATTGTATCGGTACTCAACGAATTCTTGTTGAAGAGACAATATATGAAGAGTTCAAAAAGAAATTCGTTGTGAAGACAAGTGCTTTAGTCGTGGGAAATCCTGCTGACGAAAGCACGGATGTTGGGCCAATGATTACTGAAGCCGCTGCAAAACGCACTGAAGAAGTAGTCGTCGAGGCAGTCGATAAAGGGGCGAACCTGTTATTTGGTAATGTACGCCAAGGTTCGCTTTACTCACCGACGGTCCTGGAGAATGTTAGCCAAAGCTGTAAAGTTTGGTGTGAGGAAGTATTCAGTCCGGTTGTCATTCTTCAAAGCGTGGCCTCGCTTGATGAGGCGCTAACGCTGGCTAATGAGCCAGAGTACAGTTTGCATGCGGGTATTTTTACCAGCAATTTGAATGTCGCCATGAAAGCAGCTAAACGACTCGAAGCTGGCGGCGTCATGATTAATGACTCATCTGACTATCGTTTTGATGCCATGCCATTTGGTGGTTCCAAATACGGCAGCATGGGGCGTGAAGGTGTGCGTTTTGCGTATGAAGATATGACGCAACCAAAAGTGATTTGCTTAAACGGCATCGGTGGAAGTTGATTAAAGGATCGATGTGAATCCCTAGGATTAAATCTGGTCCTCGGCAAGGCTCTTCTGGTCGGTAGAGCCTTGCCCAATACAACAATAAAAGGTAACAAAATGAGTGTGAATGATCTTAAACCCACACGCGTGCCATCGTCTGGTGCAACTCGAAAGAGAGACTTCAGCGCAGAAGATGCGGGCTATCAAAAGGTGCTCAAGCCTCGCCAGGTTCAGATGATTGCCATAGGGGGGGCAATCGGAAGCGGTCTATTCATGGGCGCAGGCGCACGACTCGCTGAAGCCGGACCCTCGCTTGTGTTTGTCTATGCAATCTGTGGCTTTTTTGCGTGGTTCATCATTCGGGCTATGGGCGAACTGGTGATGTATCGCCCATCCTCGGGCTCGTTCGTCTCCTATGCTCGAGAGTTCTACGGTGAAAAATGGGCTTTTGCCGTGGGATGGATGTACTGGACTGACTGGGTAATGGTTGCCATTGCAGATCTCACAGCGACAGCACTCTACCTGCATTTCTTCAAAACCTATGTCCCTTTCATGGGCGACATCCCTCAATGGTCGTTGGCACTGGGAGCATTGGGTTTTGTTACTGCGATTAACCTTGTCTCGGTAAAAATTTTTGGTGAACTTGAATTCTGGTTTGCCCTGATCAAGGTGGCTGCATTAACGACTTTCCTTGGGATCGGCATTTACATGGTGTTGTTCGGCACTCCGCTGCCAGGCCATGAGGTCGGGTTCAAACTGATTTCTGACAATGGCGGTTGGTTCCCATCAGGCCTTTTGCCCGCCGTAATCATGATCCAGGGGGTGATATTTGCGTATGGCAGTGTGGAGTTGGTTGGTACTGCAGCTGGCGAAGCCCAAGACGTCGCTACAGTCATGCCGAAAGCAATTCGGGCAGTTGTTTTCCGCATTATTGTTTTTTACGTTGGTTCTGTATTGCTGTTGGCAATGCTGCTCCCCCACACAGCGTACTCGGCGGGGGTAAGCCCGTTTGTGACTTTCTTCGGCTCGCTGGGGATCAAGGGTGCAGACGCGATTATGAACATGGTCTTGATTACCGCGGCCGTGTCTTCTCTGAA
The DNA here is from genome assembly GCF_019947515.1 of Pseudomonas sp. A-B-19. Lineage (NCBI taxonomy): Bacteria > Pseudomonadati > Pseudomonadota > Gammaproteobacteria > Pseudomonadales > Pseudomonadaceae > Pseudomonas > Pseudomonas sp. A-B-19. Next base: position 101,362 of record NZ_JAGYGN010000020.1, on the reverse strand, counting down.
CGCCGGCATTTACTCCACTGGCCGGGTGCTTCGCTCGCTGGCAATCAACGGATCAGCCCCTAGCTTCCTGGCCAAGATGAACCGTCAAGGTGTTCCGTTCGCTGGCATCATGCTGACGACCGTTGCTTCACTAATTGGTGTCGTACTTAACGCCATTGTTCCGGGTGAAGCCTTTGAAATCGCGCTGACACTCACGGCCGTTATGTTGATCGGTTCGTGGTCAACAATCGTCCTGTGTCAGATCAAGCTCTTCAAATACTCCCAGCAAGGTGATCTGGAGCGTCCGGGGTTTCGAATGCCGTTTGCGCCTTACAGTGGTTACGCGACTTTGGGGTTCTTCGGTTTGGTTCTGATTCTTATCGCATTCGATTATCCCGTAGGTACGTACTCGATTGCTTCGCTGCCGTTTTATGCCGCTGCCCTTGTTGTTGGTTGGTACATGGTTCGTGGCCGTGTTCGTGCAATTGAGAGTGGTGAATTAGTCTTTGACGAAAATCAAGAATTGGTCCGGGCAGATCAGACCAATCATCCTTCTTTTACTCACCTTCAGAATCAATGACACCAAACTAAAAAATAACTTTGGAGGAAATAGGCATGCGTCCTGACAAAAAGAATCTGTCCACACTTTCGGCGGCTACGCTGGCAGTTCATGGTGGGAATGTCATCGACACCACTACTGGTGCTATTCGCACGCCGCTGGTGATGGCCAACTCTTATCTGTTGCCAGATGATCCGTCGACGATGGACTGGTCCAGCCCTGATGGCCTCGTGTACACACGAAACCAGGGTCATAACCAGGTATGCCTGGAGAAGAAACTTGCTGCGCTTGAAGGTTGTGAGGCGGCAGCTGTATTTGCTACCGGTGTAGCTGCTTTGCATTCGATATTTTTTGCCTTTTTGAAAAGTGGCGACCACGTTATTGTCAGTGACGTCACCTACGAGGCCGTATGGCGACTGTTCGCGGAGCTTCTGCCGGAGCGCTATGGCATTGAAGCCTCGTTTGTGGATATGGCTGATTTGGAGGCTGTTCGGAGAGCGATCCGCCCTAATACCAAACTTTTTCATACTGAGACAATTGCCAACCCAACTACCAAAGTCGCGGATATTGCTGCGCTGGCCGAGATTGCTCATGCGCACGGTGCACTGATTTCTGTCGATGCAACCTTCACCCCACCTCCGTTCTTCCATGCAAGCCAACATGGGGTGGACTTCGTTGTCCACTCCCTGACCAAGTACATCAATGGCCATGGCGATTCCATGGGTGGGGTGGTTCTGGGTTCCACTCAGATAATCACTACAATCAAGCACGATGCTCTTGTTGATCTCGGCGCGACCATCTCTCCGTTCAATGCCTGGCTGATAATGCGTGGTTCTGTAACGTTGCCTTTGCGTCTGCAACAGCATCTCAGATCTGCTGAGAAATTGGCTGCATTTCTCGATGCAGATGATCGTGTAGCTTTCGTCTACTACCCAGGGCTTCCATCCCATCCACAACATGAACTCGCTCGTCGGCAGTTCGCAGGGCGCGGCTATGGGGCGATGATGGCTTTTGCAGTAAAAGGGAATCCGGACACTCAAAATCGGTTTGTTTCAAATCTGCGCATCATCACTTCTGCAGTTTCCCTAGGTCACGATGAGACCCTTATTGTTCACGTGGGTGCAGAAGGCCGGGGTGGTTTTGACAAGTATCCTGAAGAGTTCCGTACATACGGTCATCTCCGTCTTTCGGTTGGACTCGAAGATCCCGACGATTTGATAAAAGATATTTCCTCTGCGTTGGACGAGACATTCAAGTGATTTGAAAATTTAAAGGCTCGTGCCAACTTTAGCTTTGGATGCACGATTTTGCTAAATATATGGTCTGGTTGGTAACCCTCCTTTGCCCTCGTACCAGCGGGGGCTTTTTTACTGGGTCCTATCAATGGTTCCAGTTTTACAAGGGTCAAATCTCCAAATCATATTAGGTTTTGTCCGTCGGAGTTGTGGCGGATCTTTCAATGGAGGCGAATCATGGCTTGGATATGTTTAATTTTTGCAGGGATACTTGAAGTTGTTTGGGCTTTCTCCATGAAGCAATCTGAAGGTATGACCAAGCTTGGGCCGACTGTTGTTACCTTGGTAATGGTAATGGCAAGTTTTGCTCTCCTGTCATTTTCAATGAAAAGTCTTCCACTTGGTACTGCCTATACAATTTGGACAGGCATTGGTGCTGTTGGCGCGTTTGCAGTGGGTATCATCCTTCTAGGCGAACCCGCGAGCCTTATGCGAGTTGTCGCAGCTGTCTTAATTGTCAGCGGTCTTGTAATGATGAAGCTGGCTTCAGCTTGATTTTTTCTGTTTTGGTTAGCAAATAAATTATAAGAGTTGGAGTGCCGCCTCAGCATTTCCTGAGGAATTTCATGCGCTGCTTTTTTGTTTACTTTTGCAAAAACAGGTTTTCAGTCAAGCAGATTGCTCTCTGTTGCGAGCGGTTTGCTCATAATATTGATCTGTTTGCCATATTTTGATAAGCGAGCCATCGGCGTACTATCAGTGTCCAGTACAAGGATATGAGGTCTTGATTATGACTGAGTATAAAATTGCTTCGCTTGATTTTTTAAGAAATGGAGGTGTCTAGCTAAATTTCTATTGCCGTTGATTGAGTAACGCTTGTCACAGCTCTTAAATGGGCGTGCAGCAATGCAACTATTACGGGGCTTATATCCGAAATGTAGTTGCCAAAAGAAGAAACGTTAAAGTCGTCAGATCGTTAACTGCCCTTAATCAAACTACAATATCTAGGGATTCTCATATGATTTCGCTTCGAAAGCTCTTCGTGTTAGCACTTTTCCCATTTTGCGCGAATGTCGCGCTGGCCAAGGAATACAAAGAACTGCGTTTTGGCGTTGATGCTTCTTACGCACCATTCGAGTCTAAAGCCGCAGATGGTAGTCTTACGGGGTTTGATATCGATCTGGGTAATGCAATCTGTGCCAAATTGAAGGTCAAGTGTGCATGGGTCGAGAGCGATTTCGACGGCACGATTCCTGGCCTGAAAGCCAACAAGTTCGATGGCATTCTCTCTTCCATGACGGTGACCCCAGCCCGCGAGAAAGTCATCGACTTCTCAAATGAACTGTTCTCCGGCGCAACCTCTTACGTGTTCAAGAAAAATTCTGGTCTGAGCGAAGAGGTTACTTCCCTTAAGGGCAAGACCGTAGGCTATTTGCAAGGAAGTATCCAGGAAGCCTATGCCAAAGCAGTTCTGGATAAGGCTGGTGTCAAAACTCAGGCCTATCAGAACCAGGATCAGGTTTACTACGACCTGGTTTCCGGTCGCCTCGATGCGGCGATTCAGGACATGCTTCAAGCTCAACTGGGTTTTTTGAATTCCCCCCAAGGCACTGGTTATGAAGTCAGCAAGCCCGTTGACAGCGAGTTACTGCCAGCCAAAACAGCTATTGGTATCTCTAAAGGTAACAAAGACCTCAAGGCCTTTTTGGATAAGGGCATCCAAGCGTTACACGATGACGGTACCTATGACTTAATCCAGAAAAAACACTTCGGTGATCTGAATCTCTATAGCGGCAAGTAAGGCCCCGGTGCCCGTCCTCGGGGCGGGCGCTTTATTATCGCGATAGGTTCCTGAATTATGTTCGAAATACTGTTGCAGGCCCTCGGGCTTTCCACATACAGCATGAAAGGGTTTGGTCCTCTGTTGCTGGAGGGCGCCTGGATGACCGTCAAGTTGTCAATACTCTCGCTGCTGCTGAGCGTGCTGCTTGGTCTTATCGGGGCCAGTGCCAAACTTTCCAGTGTCAAATTCCTGCGAATCCCAGCACAGCTCTACACTACCCTGATTCGCGGGGTGCCGGACCTAGTGCTGATGCTACTGATCTTTTACAGTCTGCAAACCTGGTTGACCGGGATCACGCAGGCACTGGATTGGGAATACATAGAGATCAATCCGTTTGTTGCCGGGATCATCACGCTGGGGTTTATCTACGGGGCCTATTTCACTGAGACCTTTCGCGGGGCGATGCTAGCTGTGCCCCGTGGACAGGTGGAAGCGGCCACCGCCTATGGCTTAAGTCGCACTCAGCGCTTTTGCTTTGTGGTCTTCCCGCAAATGATGCGTTTTGCTTTACCGGGTATTGGCAATAACTGGATGGTCATCCTCAAAGCCACTGCACTGGTGTCGATCATAGGCCTTGCTGACTTGGTAAAGGCAGCCCAGGACGCTGGTAAAAGCACCTATCAATTGTTCTATTTTCTGGTCTTGGCAGCGCTTATTTATTTGGTGATTACCAGTACTTCAAACTATGTCCTGCGTTGGTTGGAACGGCGTTATGCGGCAGGTTCCCGGGAGGCTGTACGATGATCGAACTCTTGCAAGATTACTGGAAGCCTTTTCTCTATAGTGACGGCCATCAGATCACGGGGCTGGCCATGACCTTGTGGTTGCTCAGTGCCTCAATCTTCATCGGCTTTTTGGTGTCGATCCCGTTGTCCATTGCCCGGGTTTCATCCAAGTGTTACCTACGCTGGCCCGTACAGTTCTACACCTACCTGTTTCGGGGAACGCCGCTCTATATCCAGTTGCTGATCTGCTACACCGGGATCTACAGCCTGGCTGCAGTTCGTGCACAACCAGTGCTCGATGCATTCTTTCGCGACGCGATGAACTGCACCATCCTTGCGTTTGCGCTGAACACCTGCGCTTACACTACGGAGATTTTCGCCGGAGCAATTCGCAACATGGCCCATGGCGAAGTCGAAGCTGCGAAGGCCTATGGCCTGACGGGTTGGAAGCTCTATGCCTACGTGATCATGCCATCGGCGCTACGCCGCTCGTTGCCGTACTACAGCAACGAAGTAATTTTGATGCTGCATTCGACCACTGTGGCCTTCACTGCAACCGTCCCGGACATTCTGAAAGTTGCTCGCGACGCCAACTCGGCGACCTTTCTGACCTTTCAATCGTTCGGTATTACTGCGCTGATTTACCTGATGGTTACCTTCGCGCTTGTCGGACTATTCCGCATCGCCGAGCGCCGTTGGTTGGCTTTCCTTGGTCCGGCTCATTAGGGCTTGGTACTCCATATGGCCGCTCATTAGGCCTCGGGCTTTGTCGCCGGCTGTCACAGCTGCACAGCGACGCCACATTTTCCCTTAGAGGAGATTGCGCACATGTACAAATTGACTGTTGAAGAATTGCACAAGAGTTACGGTAACCACGAAGTACTCAAGGGCGTATCTCTGAAAGCCAAAACTGGTGATGTGATCAGTTTGATCGGCGCCAGTGGGTCAGGCAAAAGTACCTTCCTGCGCTGCATCAACTTTCTCGAAACACCCAATGACGGAGCCATGAGCCTGGACGGCAAGCAGATTCGCATGGTCAAAAACCATCATGGCATGCAGGTGGCCGATGCCGCTGAGTTGCAAAGGCTGCGCACCCGTCTAGCCATGGTTTTCCAGCACTTCAATCTGTGGGGCCACATGACCGTTCTGGAAAACATCACGATGGCCCCGCGCCGGGTGCTGGGTGTCAGCAAAAAAGATGCTGAAGATCGTGCCCGACGTTATCTGGACAAGGTGGGGCTGCCAGCGCGTGTTGCGGAGCAGTTTCCAGCATTTCTCTCTGGCGGTCAGCAACAGCGAGTGGCGATTGCACGAGCATTAGCGATGGAGCCGGAGGTTCTGCTGTTCGACGAACCGACGTCGGCGCTGGATCCGGAACTGGTGGGCGAAGTACTAAAGGTGATTCAGGGCCTGGCCGAAGAAGGCCGGACCATGATCATGGTGACCCACGAAATGAGCTTTGCCCGCAAGGTGTCGAGCCAGTTACTGTTTCTGCATCAAGGCCGAGTCGAGGAGCAGGGTGGGGCAGAGATTCTGGATAATCCGCGCAGCGAGCGCCTTCAACAATTTCTGTCTAATGGACTGAAGTGAATAGAGTTAACAATGAAAAGGAAGGAAGAAAATCCCGATTTTTCACGAACATTGGGGCGTATTGATGAGGCTATCATTGACGTATTACGCCATGACGGGCGCATCACGTACCAGAAACTAGCAACACTTGTGCACCTGACCGCAAGCCCTTGCCAGGAACGCGTACGCAAGTTGGAGAGGCTAGGGGTGATTCGCGGTTATGGTGCGTTCATCGATGTGCAAAAGGTCTCTCCGGGATTGTCACTACAGGTATTGGTCGCTGTATCGAGCGAGAATCGGCGCACTGCACAAAAAGCCTTCGAAGCATGTGTAGATAGCTGTCCTCAGGTCTTGGAATGCCATCTTATCAGTGGTCCGTTCGACTACAGCCTGCGTATGCGCTGTACAGATATGAAGCACTATCGTGCGCTTACGGAAGTTTGGTTGGAGAATGAGGACCTGTATATCGACAAACTGGTTGCCTATCCTGAATTGTCTATTGTTAAGCATTCGCCCACACACCACAACTAGCGGTGTAGTGTAAAAGATACGGGCTAAGCATGAGATGAGCTGGCGCAGGTCTTAAAGACTGCCGTTGGAGTTAAATAATAAAAACAGAAATTTTTAATCTCGGGTAAATTGCCAATGACTGTCCACTTAAGGTTCAGCCACAAAGTTCTGCTCGCCGCATCCCTTGTAGTCATTGCAGCATTTTCATTATTCACACTGTACAACGATTATTTTCGGCGCGACGCTATACGTACAAACCTCGAAAGCCACCTTGAGGGGATGAGCAAAATTGCTGCAAGCAATGTCCAGGCTGGGCAGTCTGGACGTGTTCTGCTCTAGACACCATCGCTCAGACTGTTCCAGCGACAATACGCCGGACAGTGTGGTGCGCCTACTGGAACAGCAGGCGCGAAATATACCTGCCAGATCAGCCAGTGACGGCGTGGGTATTTGTTATTGCGCGCTACACACTCGCTCGAGGTAGGGGTGCGTCATGATGTGCTCCACGACTCCCTAGACAATTCAGCTGCCTGCCTATGATTGAGCAGAGCTTGCAGCACTTAACGTTGATGAGCTTTATATCCTCGCACTTTGCAGGCGAGCCTCCCTTACATGAAACAGGTGAAGTCCATGACCGTTCGACCCATGCTGCCGGGTATCCGTGCCATTGAAGCTGAAATGATTGAGTTGCGCCGTCAGCTTCATGCTTATCCGGAGCTCAGCCTTAAGGAGTTCAAAACCTCAGATCTGGTTGCTGCCAGGCTCGAGTCGTGGGGGTTTGAGGTACATCGTGGCTTTGGGGGGACTGGTGTTGTAGGGCGTTTGCAGCAAGGTTGTGGAAGTAAGGTCATTGGTATTCGAGCAGATATGGATGCGCTGCCGATTCAGGAGCAGACCGGATTGCCGTATGCGAGCCAGCATCCAGGCGCCATGCATGCCTGTGGTCATGACGGCCATACTGCAATGCTGCTGGCTGCCGCGCAGCACCTAGCCAACAGCCGGCAGTTCGACGGTACGCTGGTGGTCATCTTTCAGCCTGCCGAAGAAAGCGATGGGGGCGCGCAGAAAATGCTGGATGATGGTCTCCTGGAGCGATTTCCCTGTAATGCGTTGTTCGGTATGCACAACATGCCTGGGTTGCCAGTAGGGAAGTTGGGTTTTCGGGCGGGGCCGTTCATGGCCTCCACCGATACTGTTGAAATTCGAATTGATGGTACGGGCGGGCATGGCGGAATGCCACATAAAGCCATTGACCCTATACTTACTGGAGGGGCAATTGTCATGGCGCTGCAGAGTATTGTGTCGCGCAATACGGATCCTCTGGAGACGGCGGTGATCACTGTGGGCTCCTTTCATTCTGGTGAGGCGCCCAATGTCATTCCGGGGCATGCAGTACTCCAACTATGTGTTCGCGCCTTGAAGCCTAACGTTCGTGCCGACCTTCTCAAGCGGATTGTCCAGGTTGCCCAAGCTCAGGCGCTTAGCTTCGGCGCCAGTGTCAGTGTGGAGGTTGATAGGGAAGAATCATTGCCACCCTTGATCAATGATCCTCAGCTTACTGCGTTTGCCCGACAGGTCGCTGTTGATTGGTTGGGTGAAGAGGGGGTGATTCAAGACATGGCACCTATTGCTGCCAGTGAAGATTTTGCAGTGATGCTTGAGCATTGTCCTGGCAGCTATCTCTTTATCGGTAATGGTGATGGGGAGGGGGGGTGCATGGTGCATAACCCTGGGTACGACTTCAACGATGACTGCCTGGGGACGGGGGCTAGTTACTGGGTTCGGTTAGTTGAACAGTTTCTGGTTTGAGCTGGTTGAGATCAGGTGCAGTACTTACCCGATCCAGTACCATTTGTGAGTGAGAGACAGGAGCAGCACAGTCACCAGCGCAATGATTGCGGCACTGGTGACAACCAGGGATTGTCTCCCCGGCAAGACCCCCACGAAAAAAGAAAGTAACTGTCCGGAAAAAATCTCAATTGAACGGTACGCAAGGTTACGTTCCATCTGACGTACGTCACTCTGCTCAGGTCATGGTGGTTGTCGGTCCAGGCCAGGAACGTTGAAGTGCTTCATTCAAAAAGCGGGTGAAGGCCTGCACCCGAGCGGTATGTCTAAGGTCCTGATGAGTGAGGACCCAAAGTCCCGTTTTGAGCGCGTCGAGTCCTACGAACGGGACCCGCTCTAGCCCGGGGGTTGAATCTCCCAAATTCACCGACAATCTCAATCCGCCGCTTCACACTGGTTTTTCCCTGCTGAACCGTAAGTTGCCCATTACGAACATCTCGCTCATCCATTTTTAACGTATCGGCGATGCGTTGAGCGGTGAGATAGAACAGGTCCAAGGCATCACGAAGTGGTTGCCCGGCGTGTGCATACACCTTTTGTAGCAAGTCATCCTCGACGTAAACATCCCGTCCAGACTCTTTGTTGCCTTTGATCCCCGAGCAGGGATTGGCCAGGGCCGTGTAACCGCTCTGACGGGCGAAGTTCCAGATAGAGCTGAGCAGCGCCTTTTCGCGGTTTGCCCTCACGGGGGCGGTTTTTGAGCGATACTGCGGATTCCACGACCATTCGGACACCCATTCCACCAACATCCGGACACTGATTCCACGCTGATCCGGACACTCATTCCACGAGTATTCGGACACCGATTCCACGGCCATCCGGACACTTTCAGGCAGGCAACAACGGCAGTCTCTCGAGCAACGACTTCCATTGGAATGAAGAGGCTGAGGAGTATCACTGCCCAACTGGCAATGTTTGGTATAGCGAATGGCGAGCCTGCTAAAAACTGTGTTTGCACGTTATGAAAGCCAACACCATCATCTTCCGATCTAGGCAATGCGCTCTGGGCATACGGTTACCGCGCTGCGTTGTGCTAGGGAATAGATAGCCACACAGTGATGTCTCGCAGAAACATGGTAAGGGGGGACTGCGCGAAGTAAGGGATTTGCAGGCGTCGTCGATACTTCATCTAGAGTGGGCGATATGCTCGCTTCGGCCGACCCGTTCAACCCCAAACTCACGCGGCACTGCCCATCCCTTGCGCCAGCATGATCTCGGCGATGATCGGCACCGGCGTCATCAGGTGAGTGCGCATCATGGTGCTGGCCCGTGGCGCATCGCGGGCCAGAATAGCTTCAACCAGCGCGGCATGTTCCTTGCGCTTCAACGCCAGGGCTTCTTCGGAGAAAACCGTCTGGGTCAACCAAAGGTGGCGGTAGCGTTCTGCCTGGTCAAACAAATAGCCACGCGCCTGTAGCAGGTGTTTTGAGCCACAACCGGTGGCGATAGCCGTGTGGAAGGCCTTGTGCCGTTCGTCCCAGACATCCAAGACCTGCTCTCGGGTTTTGACATCCATAACTTTCGAGAGGGTATGGGACTGGGCAAGGATCTGCGCCTCCCAGGCGTCGTCACCGCGCTCAATGGCCAAGCCTACGATCATCGCCTCGAGGTTGGCGCGGGCATCGTAGATGTCCTGCATTTCCTTCAACGACATGGGCGAGACCCGGTAGCCCTTCTGGCTGATCACTACTACCAGATGTTCGGCTACTAATTGCGAAAGCGCCTCTCGCAGTGGGCCAACCCCCAAGTCATAACGCTCCTTGAGCCCGCTCATGAGGAGCTTCTCTCCGGGCTTGAAGACCCCACGAATGATGTCCTGTTTGAGTCGCTCATACCCGCTGAATGCAGAGTTCTGCTTGGGGGCGAGGCTATCCAAAGGTGCTGCTCCTGATATCGACAAGGTCCAATCATACCTAAACATCGGTCATACGAAAAATATAAGACGGAATGATGTTTTGTCGATTAACAATAAAAATGTAGACATTATTATTTTATGGCGATATTTTTGGTCTGCGCCTGATCCAGATCAATGCTGGAAGGGCTAATCCCTACCTTCTGCCCAGGAACTGCCATGAACGCCTTTACTCAGATTCAGGACCTTGTGATGCCACTCCCAGCGGAGACTAAGGGCTTCATCCTTACCCCTTCCAGTCAGTCGCCGCGTCTGCTTGAGCTGAAATTCGCCAAGGAAACCGTCGACGCATTCGTCAAGGCGGTGGCGCAATGGCCGGTCCAGGCCCTGGAGTACAAGTCGTTCCTGCGTTTCCGGGTCGGTCAGATCCTTGACGAGCTGTGCGAGGGCACCCTGCGCCCGGTGTTGGTCAACACCATTCTGGACCGCGCCACCGGTGGCATGCTGATCACGCCTGAAGGTTTGAATGACGTGACCCAAGCCGATGACATGGTCAAGTTCTCCTCGGCCGTCGCACACCTGATCGGTCGCTCCAACTTCGATGCCATGAGCGGACAGTTCTACGCGCGCTTTGCAGTGGTCAACACCGACAATTCCGACAGTTACCTGCGCCAGCCACACCGGGTCATGGAGCTGCACAATGACGGCACCTTCGTTCAGGAACGCACCGACTACGTGCTGATGATGAAGATCGACGAGCAGAACATGGAGGGCGGCAACACCTTGCTGCTGCACCTGGACGACTGGGAAGACCTGAACCACTACTACACGCACCCGCTGGCTCGCCGTGAAATGCGCTTCACCGCGCCACCCAGCAAGAACGTGCGTGAAGACGTGTTCCACGCGGTGTTCGACAACGACGCCGAAGGCCGCCCGACCATGCGCTACATCGACCAGTTCGTGCAGCCCAAGGACTTCGAGGAAGGCATCTGGCTGACCGCCATGAGCGAATCCCTGGAAGGCAGTCAGGAGAAGGTTTCGGTACCGGTGCCGGTCGGAAGCTTCGTGCTCGTCAACAACATGTTCTGGCTGCACGGCCGTGACCGCTTCACCGCCCACCCGGGCCTGCGTCGTGAGCTGATGCGTCAGCGCGGCTACATCAGCTACCAAAAAACCATGTACCAGCGCGGCCAGTAAGGTTTGGCAAACGCTGAAGTGACGAGGGCCACCTCATGTGGCCCTTATCGCGCTTCTAACAAAAACGTAATACAGGTGGGTGCAAGCTAATGGCTGTGTACGACTTCATCATCATCGGTGGCGGCATTGTGGGTATGTCCACGGCCATGCAACTGGCCCAGGTTTACCCGGACGCAAAAATCCTCCTGCTGGAGAAAGAGTCCGGCCCGGCCAAGCACCAGACCGGCCACAACAGTGGCGTAATCCATGCCGGCGTCTACTACACCCCGGGCAGCCTGAAGGCGCGCTTCTGCCTGGAGGGCAACAAGGCCACCAAGGCCTTCTGCGACAAGCACGGCATCCGTTACGACGAGTGCGGCAAGCTGCTGGTGGCCACCAATGAGCTGGAAATGCAGCGCATGAGCGCGTTGTGGGACCGCACCGAAGCCAATGGGCTGAGGCGTGGATGGCTGTCGGCCGCCGAGCTGCGCGAGCGCGAGCCGAACATCGTCGGCCTGGGCGGTATCTTTGTGCCGTCGAGCGGCATCGTGAACTACGCCGAAGTCACCGCGGCCATGGGCCGAGAATTCGAAGCCGCCGGTGGTGAGATCCGCTACAACAGCGAAGTCGTCGCCATCGACGAGCGTCCCGATGAAGTCGTGGTCCGCACCGACACGCTGGAACACCGCGGGCGCTTCCTGATCACCTGCTCAGGCCTGATGGCTGACCGCGTGGTGCGTATGCTCGGGATCAAGCCCAACTTCATCATCTGCCCGTTCCGCGGCGAGTATTACCTGCTGCCCAAACAGCATAATCAGATCGTCAACCACCTGATCTATCCGATCCCGGATCCGTCCATGCCATTTCTCGGCGTGCACCTGACCCGCATGATCGACGGCACCGTCACTGTCGGCCCCAACGCAGTGCTGGCGATGAAGCGTGAAGGCTATCGCAAGACCGATTTTTCGCTGTCGGACATGTTCGAAACCCTGACCACACCGGGCATTCTGAAGGTGCTGATGAAGAACCTGCGCCCCGGTCTGATCGAGATGAAAAACTCACTGTTCAAGGGCGGCTACCTGAAGGAAGTGCAGAAGTACTGCCCGAGCATCAACAAGAGCGACCTCACCGCCTACCCGGCCGGTGTGCGCGCCCAGGCGGTCTCGCTTGACGGCAAGTTGATCGACGATTTCCTGTTCGTCAACACCGCCCGTAGCGTTAGCGTCTGCAACGCCCCGTCGCCTGCAGCGACCTCCGCCATCCCGATCGGCGCATACATCGTCGACAAGGTCCGTGTGCAGCTAGCAAGCACTGGTGTCAGTTTTGTCAAACCCGCCAACTCCACTCGGACCGCCCCGATGGCGGCTTCCGGCGCAACCCGCTAACGAGGAATTTCGCGTGCAACTCAATGATCCGAAACTGTTCCGCCAGCAAGCCTATATCGACGGTACCTGGGCAGATGCTGACAGCGGCCAGACGCTCATGGTCAACAACCCGGCCACCGGTGCAATCATTGGCAGCGTGCCGAAGATGGGGGCGACCGAAACCCGTCGTGCCATTGAAGCCGCTGACAAGGCGTTACCGGCTTGGCGCGCGCTGACCGCCAAGGAGCGCGCCAACAAGCTTCGCAAGTGGTTCGACCTGATGATGGCCAACCAGGAAGACCTGGCCCGCCTGATGACCCTGGAGCAAGGCAAGCCGCTGACCGAGTCCCGTGGCGAAATCGCTTATGCCGCTTCCTTTCTGGAGTGGTTCGGCGAAGAGGCCAAGCGGGTGTATGGCGACATGATCCCCGGTCACCAGGTCGACAAGCGTCTGATGGTACTCAAGCAGCCGATCGGTGTTACCGCGGCCATCACCCCGTGGAACTTCCCATCGGCGATGATCACCCGCAAGGCAGGTCCGGCCCTGGCCGCCGGCTGCACCATGGTTCTCAAGCCAGCCTCGCAGACTCCTTACTCCGCCTTGGCGCTGGCCGAGCTGGCCGAGCGAGCCGGCATTCCGAAAGGCGTGTTCAGCGTGGTCACCGGCAGTGCCGGCGAAGTCGGCAGCGAGCTGACCGGTAACTCGCTCGTGCGCAAGCTGACCTTCACCGGCTCCACCGAAATCGGCCGTCGGCTGATGATCGAGTGCGCCAAGGACATCAAGAAGGTGTCGCTGGAACTGGGCGGCAATGCACCCTTCATCGTCTTCGATGACGCCGACCTGGATGCGGCCGTCGAGGGCGCGCTGATCTCCAAGTACCGCAACAACGGCCAGACCTGCGTCTGCGCCAACCGCCTGTATATCCAGGACGGCATCTACGATGCCTTCGTCGACAAACTCACCGCGGCCGTGGCCAAGTTGAACATTGGTAATGGCCTGGAAAACGGCATCACCACCGGCCCCTTGATCGACGCCAAAGCCATGGCCAAGGTTCAGGAACACATTGAAGACGCTGTGAGCAAAGGCGCTCGCGTGGTTGCCGGCGGCAAGCCGCATGCCCTGGGCGGGACCTTCTTCGAGCCGACCGTGCTGGTTGATGTTCCGCGCAACGCCGCCGTTGCCAAGGAAGAAACTTTCGGCCCACTGGCGCCGCTGTTCCGCTTCAAGGATGAAGCCGATGTGATCGCCATGGCCAACGACACCGAGTTCGGCCTAGCCTCCTATTTCTATGCCCGCGACCTGAGCCGTGTGTTCCGTGTGGGCGAGGCGCTGGAGTACGGCATTGTCGGCGTCAACACCGGGATCATCTCCAACGAAGTGGCGCCGTTCGGTGGTATCAAGGCCTCGGGTTTGGGTCGTGAAGGCTCCAAGTACGGCATTGAGGACTACCTGGAAATCAAATACCTCTGTATCGGCGTGTGATCACGGCGGACATTCATCAAGCGTCAAGAGGGGTGGAGATGAACACCCACCAAAGCCTGTAACAACGCCATATGGCCGCCATTCCCCGGAGTTCCTTAACATGAATCGCTCGTATCTTTCGCTCGCCGAAAAGGATGTTCAGCATCAACTGCACCCCTACACGGATGCGCGACTGCACCAGGAAGTAGGCCCGCTGATCATCGAGCGTGGCGAAGGCGTTTACGTCTATGACAACCAAGGCAAGCGTTATCTTGAAGCGATGTCGGGTCTTTGGAGTGTGGCGCTGGGTTTCAGTAATGAGCGCCTGATCAAGGCGGCAGAGCAACAGCTACGCAAACTGCCCTTTTATCACCTCTTCAGCCACAAGGCTCACACGCCCAGTATCGAATTGGCCGAGAAGCTGATCGAACTCGCCCCGGTGCCGATGAGCAAAGTCTTCTTCACTAACTCAGGCTCTGAAGCCAACGACACCGTCGTCAAGATGATCTGGTATCGCAACAATGCAATCGGCAAGCCTGGCAAAAAGAAGTTCATCAGCCGTCACAATGCGTATCACGGCATTACTGCTGTCAGCGCCAGTTTGACCGGACTGCAGGTGAATCAACGTGGTTTTGATGTGCCGCTGCCCGGCTTCTTTCACGTTGCCTGTCCGCACCACTATCGCAATGCCAAACCTGGCGAGACCGACGAACAATTTGCTGATCGCCTGGCAACCGAACTGGAAGATGTCATTCTCCGGGAAGGCCCGGAAACTGTAGCCGCTTTTTACGGCGAACCGCTGATGGGGGCGGGCGGCGTGATCGTGCCTCCGCGCACATATTGGGACAAGGTTCAAGCCGTGTGTCGCAAATATGACGTGCTGGTCGTTGCGGATGAAGTGATTTGCGGCTTTGGTCGTACCGGTAAGATGTTTGGCTGCGAAACCTTCGGCATCAAGCCGGATGTCATGGTGGTTTCCAAGCAACTATCTTCTTCGTATCAACCGATCGCGGCGGTCCTGATCAACGATAAGGTCTTCGAGGGGATCGCCGATCAGAGTCACACCTTCGGTACTCTGGGCCATGGCTTCACCGGCAGCGGCCACCCGGTTGCGACTGCAGTTGCGCTGGAAAACATAAAGATCATCCAGGAAGATCGGCTTGTCGAGCGCGCCTGCGAGTTGGGCGAACAACTTCAGGCCGGACTGGCTCAATTTGCTGATCATCCGTTGGTAGGGGAGGTCAGGGGCTGTGGACTGATCGCCGCTGTGGAGCTCGTTGCAGATCGTCGGACAAAGGAGCCGCTGGATACGGTTGGGAAGCTGGGGCGCTACCTGGCGGGACGTGCGCAGGAGTACGGCATGATCACAAGGGCGATGGGAGACTCGATTGCATTCTGTCCACCACTGATATCCACGACAGAAGAAATACAGTTTGTGGTTGATACGTTTAGCCGTGCACTCGACGACACTGACCGTTGGTTTGGTCTGGGTGTCAACCAAAGCATGTGGCATCAGTGGGAGGGCTACACGCACAACTCCTGATAGCGCGTCTCGGTGTCATGAAGGTGTATCGATCATCGGCGCGGCCCAGGTACTGGTCGTGCCACCATCTTCGTTTCGTGAGTAAAAATGATTCTTCACGGATTACCGGGAAAGACGCTCTTGATCTTCATGAAAAAGAGCTCGCTGTCCCGGTAGCCGTACACCCTCTGTTTGATAACCATGATTTATATCTTTTTAATTAATCGGTGTAAGCTGACCAACGAATCCGGCTCACAATGTCTCTAGGTCAGCCCGTTGTTCCGGGTGCTGGCTAACCTCCAGGTCAAAAGCTGTATTCATTTCCACTACAGCCGCCTCGATTTGAGTGCGTCCCCTCTAGCTCCAAACTTCGAAAAATGATCTGACCGCAACGCGGGTTTTAGTCAGGCCCGACGGGCAGGAAACGTGTGGAGTGAGGCGTCAAAGTACTTGTTTCAGTCGTTCACGGACTTCGTGAAGAACCCAGTGGCTGCGCGACCCACTGCGGCTCCTTCTAAAGGTTGTGATCTTCCAGTGTCGCGGCGAGAGTGCACAGCTTCGTCAATTCGGTTGAGATGATTCTTGTGCAATTGCCTGATGGAATAGGCGGCTAGAATGGGGGCCACTTTCGGTAGCAGAGTGCATGGCGACCTCCAGCCATCCATGGCAGGAGCTTTCATTCGGGGGGACTTTTCCTGATGCGCCTGGGTTGAGATTTGGTTCTTCAAACCAAGATGGAGTCTTGATCAAAACCTTGGGACAGGCCGCTCTACGACGCTCCAATATGACGATGTGTCGATAAGGCTCAGGACGCGACCCTGTTCTTTGTCCAGGCTCAGGGTGCCTCGGATCAAATCACCGGCCAGCCAACTCGGTGTGTTAGCCGCCAGCACTCTTCCTTCGGCGTTGAGTAACAACGCCTCATTACTGACTCGCATAAGGCTGCGCACGAGCAAGGGCTCCAAGGAGTGCAGAGAAATATCGGCAGCAGCTACACCAATGAAGCGATCTGCGAAAAAAATAGGAACCGAGAACGCAACGATGTACTGCTCCGTGCCGTACAAATCCACAAACGGGCCGTCTATGGAGGGCTGCCGGGTTTGCTGGGGGCGGGTGTACCAAGGCATGTGCAGGTAATCGTAAAAACGGTCGCTACGGCTATTAAAATTCAGCGTCAGAGGCTTGATTTCTTCTTTTTGGGTTCGGCACCACCATTCCAGATGCATTTCGCGGCCTTCCAGCTCACCAGGAGCGAATACCACGCCGGCACCATGAAACTTGAGGTTCTCCGAGTTCAGGATTTGCCGAATAATCGGCAGCAATGGCTTCAGGTCGCCTTGGCCGGGGCGCTCCTTTTTGCTACACGTATGCTCCCAAATGCTCAATACCGCGGCGCTCATATCGTTGAGCCCCTTGAATACGTTACTTACGGAAGCATTGATTAACGTGGCACATTGGGACAGCTCGTTTGCTGACATTTCGTTAGCCATGGCTCTACCTCATGACTCAGAGAAGACAATGCGGTGCCTGCAGTCAACGGGGTGTGCGACACCGAGCTGCATAGCGAGCGAATAATTCAGCAAGTTTCGTTCCATTCATTAGTCGCCTTCTGCCATTTGTTGTAGTCGTAGGGTGCTTAGGCGGCGAACGCCTCGTGTTACATGTGCTTCTGCCAGTGCGCCGGCCAGATTGGCGTCGTTCGCTACGATGGCTTCCAGGATAGCTCTATGCTCCCGCTCGATGGCCTGAGGGTCTGGTTGGCCGGCAAACGGCAGCCATAACAGTTCCCCAAGCTCCGCCTGCAGACGCGCTTCGCTGTGAGTCAGGCGCACAGACTGCGCTGCCACGGCTATTTCGATATGGAATCTGGCGTCTGCTCGGCGGCGCTCCCGCCGCTCTTGAGCGTTGGCCAGGGCGTCGACAAGGCTGCTCAGTCTTGCATGTTGCTCAGGCCCGGTGCGCTGAGCCGCCAGTCGGGCGGCGGCGCCTGAAATGGCAGCGTGTTCATCGGCGAGGTCACGCAGTTCAAGCGTGCTGAATTCACGTAGTTGATCGAACAGGGACTGATCTGAGGTTTGCGGCGCGGCGCAGATGAAGCTCCCGCCGCTGCGTCCGCGCCGGGTTTCGATAACCCCGCGCTCGCGCAAGACCGCAAGCGCGTCCCGCAGCGTAACCGTGGCGACGCCGAGTTGGGTGGCCAGGGCACTTTCATTGGGGAGCTGCTCGCCTTCTGTGAACAACCCCAGATCGATCATTTCTATCAGGCGACGGGTAACAGACTCCGTTTTACCTTCCTGGTTAAGGCGTATGAGGCTTGAAGTAGGGCTCATGGTTGATTCATTCATGGGCGGCGCCATTTTACGCCTGTGGCAATAGTCCGATGTAGCGTCAAGCGCGTCCGGATGTGCGTTTCTTTTAAAATTCTATTTCATATTTAATATTGTTTTTGTACGTATTCGTGGGGGAATTATAGAATTTTAACGCCTAAAAAGTCAAAAAAAACACCTCATATTCGCTTTCCTGGGGTTCTCATGGGTTAAAAGATATGGTTCCATATGTTTAAGGCGATTTGAGATCGCATCCATCCGAACCCAGGAGCAGTTTTAACCATGAGTCAGTTGACCCGATCAGAGTGGGAAGCCAGAGCCAAGGCGCTGAGCATTGAAGGGCGAGCCTTCATCAATGGCAAATATGTGTCGGCCAGTTCAGGTGCAACCTTCGAGTGCATAAGTCCTATTGACGGGCGTGTGCTTGCCTTGGTCGCTAGTTGCGATGCGGCAGATGCGAATTTGGCGGTGGCCAGTGCCCGGTCGGTGTTCGAGTCCGGTGTCTGGTCACGCCAAGCACCGGCAATGCGCAAGGCAGTGATGGTGCGTTTTTCCGAATTGTTGCAGGCCCACGCCGAAGAGCTGGCTCTGCTGGAAACATTGGACATGGGCAAGCCGATTTCCGATTCGCTGTCGGTCGACCTCCCGGGGAGCATTGACAGTATCCGCTGGTGCGGTGAGGCAATAGACAAAATCTACGATGAGGTGGCAGCGACCTCGGCTGATCAGCTCGGGCTGGTTACCCGGGAGCCGGTTGGGGTGGTTGCGACTATCGTGCCGTGGAATTTCCCACTGATGATGGCGTCTTGGAAGTTGGGGCCGGCGCTGGCTGCCGGTAACTCAGTTGTCCTCAAACCCTCGGAGCGTTCTCCGCTGACGGCTATCCGCATCGCACAGCTTGCTCTGGAGGCGGGTCTTCCAGCGGGTGTGCTCAATGTTCTGCCGGGCTATGGCCACACCGTGGGCAAGGCGTTGGCCCTGCACGGTGACGTTGATACTTTGGCGTTTACCGGGTCGACCCAAGTGGCCAAGCAACTACTGGTTTATGCGGGTGAGTCGAATATGAAGCGAGTCTGGCTCGAGGCCGGCGGCAAAAGTCCCAACATCGTATTTGCTGATGCCCCCGATCTGCAGGTGGCGGCCGAAGCAGCAGCGGCAGCCATCGCCTTCAACCAAGGTGAGGTTTGCACTGCCGGTTCACGTTTGCTGGTGCAGGCATCGATCAAAGAGCGTTTTGTACCGATGGTTGTCGAGGCCATGAAGGGCTGGAAGCCGGGGCATCCTCTCGACCCGGATACCAACGTCGGCGCAATGGTTGACGGCCGTCATCTGGATGGGGTGATGCAGTACATCGAAGAGGGTCAAGCGCAAGGTGCGCGGCTCTTGCTCGGGGGACGCGTTGCACGGGTAGAAGCCGGTGGCAGTTATGTAGAGCCAACCCTGTTCGACAACGTCAGCAACTCGATGAAAATCGCCCGGGAAGAAATATTCGGTCCCGTACTGTCAGTCATCGAATTCGACGAAGCAGAGGATGCGGTATGCATCGCCAATGACACCCCTTACGGTCTGGCCGCAGCTGTCTGGACGTCTGACCTGTCTCGAGCCCACAACATGGCCCGCGCACTTCGTGCCGGCAGTGTTTGGGTCAACCTCTATGACGGCGGTGACATGATGGCGCCATTCGGCGGCTTTAAACAGTCCGGTAATGGCCGTGACAAATCTCTGCATGCCTTTGATAAGTACACGGAGATCAAGGCCACCTGGATACAACTCTGAGTCAACTCTGGTTAATCGCGCAACGGATGGAATGGCACTGTCCGATCAACGCCTATTAAAACAAATTCCTTTTTGAAGGATGTTGCAATGAACAGCTCAATTAGCGCCAAGGTAGCTGTAGATCAAGACGCGGAGCAACTCCGCGCCCTTGGGTACACCTCAAATTTCGAACGTAGTATGAGTCTGTGGCAGAACTTTGCCCTTGGATTCACCTATCTGTCCCCGGTAGTAGGGGTCTACACCTTGTTCGGCCTGTGCTTGGCCGCCGGCGGGCCACCAATGTTCTGGTCCTACCTGCTGGTGGGGTTCGGCCAGATGCTGGTCTGTCTGATTTTTTGCGAAGTGGTTTCTCAATACCCGATTTCCGGCGGTGTCTATCCTTGGGCCCGTCGTCTGGTTGGCAAGAAGTGGGCATGGATGGTCGGGTGGATTTATGCCATCTCCCTATGTGTCACCATTGCCGCCGTCGCGCTGGGGGCTGGCCCCTACATCGCAAACCTTCTAGGTTTCGAGTCGTCGCCGATAACTAACACATTGGTCGCGCTATTTTTGACGGCGACGGCGACGGTCTTGAATCTCAGTGGTACCAAGCTATTGGCGCGGGTGGCGATGTTCGGTTTTCTCTGCGAACTGGTCGGGGCTTTGTTGATCGGTGGATACCTGCTGATCTTCGAACGCCACCAGCCTTTGAGCGTATTGTTCAATACTTTTGATATTTCCATTGATGGGGCCTATTGGCCTGCGTTTCTCACGGCCTCATTGGCGGGGATGTTTCTCTACTACGGCTTTGAAGCTTGCGGTGATGTTGCCGAGGAAACCCCAAATCCTAGCCGCCAAGTTCCAAAGGCGATGCGGATGACTATCTGGATCGGCGGCGCCGCCTCCATCTTTGCGGCCCTGGCGTTGATCCTTGCAGTTCCAGATATGGCTGCGGTCATTTCCGGGCAAGACAAAGACCCTATGTCGACCATATTCGGCAGCGCGTTTGGTCCTGTGGGTTCTCGGGTAGTCATGGCGGTCATTACGGTTTCGTTCGTTTCCTGCGTGCTGAGTTTGCAGGCATCCGCCAGTCGTCTGCTCTATGCCTATGCTCGAGACGAAATGCTCATGGGCAGTAATGTGCTGAAAAAACTCTCGCCTACGACACACGTCCCGACTGCAGCCCTGGTGGTGTGTGGCGTGCTGCCCGCGATCATTGTGTGTGTAGGATTCTACCTTCAGAACGCTATTGCGCTGGTAGTGAGCTTTGCCGCCATCGGTATTTACCTGGCGTTCCAGATGATTGTTGGCGGTGCACTGTACGCCCGTATCCGTGGGTGGAAACCCAAGGGGCAGTTCACCATGGGGCGTTGGGGTTGGATAGTGAACATCGCTGCCCTCTGCTACGGCATGTTCGCGATCATCAATATGTCCTGGCCGCGTACCCCGGATGCGCCTTGGTATGTGAACTACGGCATCGCACTTGTCGGTGCCATCGTCATCCTTGTCGGTGTCCTATACATGACCTTGTTTCGTCCCTATGAAAAGGGCAAGGCACCAGCTTCGGATGCCTGGAAAAACCGCTAGGTGACATCAATGTCTGCCGCTTCGCGCGGCAGGCAAACCCATCTCCTGACAAAAAGGTTGAAGGCTATGACGTCTCGAATCCACTCGCTACTGTTCGGGCTGTTTTTGGTTCTGGCCAGTCATGCAAGTTTTGCGGCAGGCCAAAACGATACCCTCGATGTGATCCATGACTATATGAAAGCTTGGAATGCTCATAATGCCGATGCTGCGGCCGAGTACTTTTCTGACAACGTTGAGTTTCTCGACGCTTCGGTGGGCACGCCTCAGGTTGGTCGCGAAAACGCCAAGACCCAAGTCATCCAGGTGTTTATGCAGGCGGTGCCGGATCTGCAATGGAAAATGTTCGGCGAGCCGATTGTCAACGGCGAGAGCATTGCCTTCGAATGGGAATTCAATGGCACCAATACCGGCCCTTGGAGCGCGGAGACCCCTGCGACTCAGCGCCCCCTCAGCTTTAAGGGTGTTAGTTTCATACATCTCAAGAACGGCAAAATTATCACGCAGCATGACTACTACGACGCCCTCGGTTTTAACAAGCAACTGGGCTGGTAACGGGTTATTACAGTTTGCAGTATTAGGGGAGGCCGGCCTAAGCAGTGAGGTCACCCTGGGCAGGATGCTGTCGATAATAGCGATCCATACTTGTATTTAGTGGCGCGATTTATAACAGATGTACGATGAGTGGGGAGTTTGACCATGTTCATCTGATGATTCAAAGAGCGTCCGGCACGAACTGCTTATTCCTTGTTGGCGAAGATGTTCATTTTCCCCTGCGCGCGATTTTACGGTTGCTCGCAGACTGAAGGTACACATAGAGGTAGAAAAATTTTCGAACTAAAATTTCCCTTTATTTTCAATAACAAAGAGAATGGTTCGATTCCGGTTTCGACCATATTTATCAAGGGCTTGCGCAACATATCTAATGTCTTTCAGCAAATTACCTCATCTCTGTCAATCCCCCGTCAATCACCGTTCCACGATAGGTGATTGTTAGGGCCCCATTGGGCAAGCAGTTCTCTCGCCCGACCTACGATGCCTATCAGCGTCCGGCGATCATCCTCAGCACCAGGTTCACCTCGCAAAGTTTCAAGCCGCTCCAGTGCGGCTGCGAGTATCCGTCGCTCAGCTTGATCGGTTTCATGTGCAAGCGCTGCCAATGTTTCAAGGTTGGCCCGGATTTCAATAATGGTGCTCACCTCCGAACTTCTGCGAGGCACTGCGAGCGCATATCGCTGGATTGGATCGAGTAGCAACCAGAGGAATTGCTATGGGCTTTGGCGAGGCAGTACGCCTTTGCATCTGCCGATTGAATGGCGTAACAGCTGGCGCTATCAGCCGCGTTGGCTGTGCCCGTCATGAGCAGGGAAATAACGACAGATTCCAACGCATTGCGATTCTCCAAAAAATCACACCGTAATTTGACGATAATTGCGTCACACCGTGATGTCGTGACTTGAAAATAACCCCGTGAACCCAGCCAATCACTGTGCACTTCTGAGTGAGGGCTGACCGTGAGCACGATCCAATACCTCGACCTAGTGCCCGGCAAACAGCACTTCGTCTGCACGCGACCCGAAGCGCAACCGATTGTGCCGCTCGATACCAATATCCGCGAAACCCAAATAAGTGCGATGATTTTTCAACGTGCCGCGGATGCCCTATTGGTAGTTTGCATTACGACGCGCATGCAACCTCAGGCACTACCGGTTACCCAAATGGACACCGGATTCACGCCAAACCTGTGTGCGTTGCAGTGCCGGATCTACACGGTTGAATCCACAACCCTATAGCTGCCTGTCAGGTTGAATCCTCTTAAAGGTATTCGCGACTAGAGTTTCACTGCCAACTATTCTGAAGCAAGATCAGAATTCACCCGTGCAACGTCAGGTATCGCGCGTTAATTCGGCATCAGGGAAACCGGTATGACAAATCCGCAAGATACAGGCGAATCCGACGCGGATTTAGCTCAAATGGTGATAGGGCTGGGGCCCTGCACCTATCTGTTACTGCTTTTGCTAGGGTTGATCCTTCTGTTTCCCTTTCTTGAGGAGGGTCTGATTGCTCGCATATTGCTCGGCATTCTGTTTTCGGCCGTGCTGCTCGTGGGTGCTTTCGCCACCCGGCAGACCCGGTCGGGATTCATCCTCAAGCTGTGCCTGGCGTTGCTTGGAGTTGGCCTGCAATGGGCGGCCTTGTGGGCCGAGAGTATCGCGACGCTTGAACTTGCCGGGATAACCTATGCGGTGTCTCTTGCGGTTTCGTTCAGCGGAGTGCTTCGCTACCTTCTCAA
The DNA here is from genome assembly GCF_019947515.1 of Pseudomonas sp. A-B-19. NCBI lineage: Bacteria > Pseudomonadati > Pseudomonadota > Gammaproteobacteria > Pseudomonadales > Pseudomonadaceae > Pseudomonas > Pseudomonas sp. A-B-19. Next base: position 77,759 of record NZ_JAGYGN010000020.1, on the reverse strand, counting down.
GCGCGGGCCAATTACAGCCGACAAGCTGCATGGCGCGCTTGCGGGCTACATCATGCTGGCCTTTGTTTGGTCCTTCATCTATGCCCTGGTCGAGATTTCCGCCGCTGGCTCATTCGGCCCTGGCAACTTCGATTTCAGACAACACGGCACTTTCTTCAAACTGATCTATTTCAGCTTCACGACGCTCACGACCACCGGTTACGGGGATGCTATCCCGTTGACCAACCACGCCCGCTCACTGGTGATGGTGGAAGAATTTTCAGGCGTCTTTTATGTGGGGGTCGTGATAGCGCGGCTTGCCGGTATTTATCCGTCGCATCAGGCCAAGTGACGCTCGATTTGTCTGAGCCATCTCCGGGCATTGGTAAGCAACCAGCATCGGACAAATGTCCCACGAACGCATGGTTGGAACGTAGCGTGAATCCTGTGTTTCAAAGCCCTGCGCCGAAGCGATACTGCCAGGCCATGCCAACAGCATCGTATTCGCTGCCCGTGCGGGTATGTCCGCCATTGCTCGCATTCAGTTTTATCGAATGGTTGCGGTTTAACGGCAGCGTGAGGGTGCATCCGTAGCGGGTGTTTTCCTGAAAGTCGTGGTTACTGACTCCATCGACTGAACTGCTGCCGCCAGCGAAGTAGGTCGCATCCAGCGAAACCCAGACGCCATTGCTGAAGGCGTAGATAAGATGCCCCTGTATCTGGTAAATCGGGTCCTGGGAAAGCACATGGTCGCCGAGTAACTCGTCATTGTCGGTGTAAAAGGTTCCCGCACCGGATAACTCCAGGGTCACTTGGCCTACACGTTTGGAAACCCCGAGTTCGGGCTTGAATGACCAGCGATTGTTGCCGAGATTTATCAGCCTGTTGTCATCGTATTGGCCGAGTGGCGCCGTGATCGCCAGGCTGGCCCCGATAATTACATCCTGTTGATAGCTGGGGAACTCAGCCAGGGACATCGCCGGGGCGCCATACAAGTTGACCGAGAAGCGAAATCTTGGATCGATCAACCCTGTGACATCACGCTCCTTGGGTTCACCGGCAAGCAAGGCTGATCCGGTCAATTTTGCCTCGGGCACGACGATATCGAACTTCCCCGAGCGGCCCCAGACGTCCAGGGATCTGGCAAAGGCAAACATGACAGTCTTGATGTTGAGCTTGGCATCTTCGAGCGGGATCGAGGGGTTGGCCGTCACGTTGCCATGGAGATCGCTGTAGCCTATAAACAGGAAATTGATACCGACCGGTGTATTGGCGTAGGACCTGGGTTCGAGATCCTCTGCCACTGCACCGGTGACCAGCATGATGAGCGAAGCGGATGCGAACTGAACCAGCCTGACGATGCAGAGATTGTGTCTCATCCACATTCGCTCGCTTCTTTGAGGACCCTAGAGTTCTATGAGTTGTAGCGCATCTGCATTTGTTTGGCACATGCAGCCACTGCACGGTCGTACTTACAGTTTGACCGGATACTCCTGGCCGATCAGTGCCTGGGCACACTGTTTATTGGTTGAGGTTTGCCCCCAGCGTTGCCGGTGGACCACAGCTATCGGTTGAGCCGTGTAAGCCCTCAGATCAGCCAACGAAACCAGGGGCGGCTCATCTGCCTAAACATGGTCACAAGAGATTTCATCATCACCCGCAGCCCCCCCAATAACCCCGTGACGGAATTCTCCGTAGCAGGCTGGAGATCTATAACTGAAATAATATGATTAGCCGAAACGCTTGTTCCACGTCCGGCGAATGTGTGGTTGTAAGGCTCCCAATTCATCTCGTTTGTAATTCTATACAAGTAATCCTGCAATCCAGTGGCGTATCATTAGGCACCCACCCAATAATTTTGTCAGATCGAGTATTAAGTAGTCGCCTGGTTTTTAAGTTGGGCGATCAAAGCTCCGATTAATTAATGCCATTGACGCTTTATTTCCTGCCACTGGATGTCTGACAACCACTTATCTGCCACCGGGAAGAAAATATTCTCCTCAGTATCCATATGATCGTAGTATTTCTTGATGAAGTCATCGATAGTGTCAGCGATTACTCTCACCTCCTGAGTTGAGTCCTCCAACATCTTGAGCTGTCCGGCAATGCGCGCAAATGCTTGATGATCTCGCTCGATATCCTTGACCCGTTGGTGGATCGGTGCCTCAGTCGCTAGCAAGGCCCGCCGAATAAGCTCTTCATTTTCATGGTGGTGTAGCTCTGCATCACCATGCAAGGCTTCCAGCAGCTTAAACAACAGCTTGCAGTCATCGACGCCAGCGGATTCATGCCTAACCCTCCCCAGCAATCCTTTGATCTGAGTGATTTTGATAGCCACCTCATGATGATAGGTGTGCAGCTCTTCCAACAAGACGTTCATATCAAATCCTCACCACTACACCAAATCATCACAGGAAAAATATTATTAACCAGCCATCTCGGAAATTATCCACACATATAAATCTCTATTGCTTCTAATGCATCCGCCCTGCAGTTATCACTCGTGCGCATTTAATCTTTTTATTATAGTCTTGCTAAAAATTTTCGCCCCGATAAATTTGCCACCTTTGGATGAATTTGAAATATCAAATGAATGTTTATATACGCTATTTTTTTACTTGTGGCGACGCTAAAGAGAAAGCTAGCCGCTCACCGTCAACCAGTCACCCTGTCCGTGTGCCTTGTAACGCGCCATGTAGAAGAACTTATCCAAACTCAAATACACGGGCAAGAAAAAGCAGACTCACCAGGATCGCTTCCTGGCCGACCGTCAACAACTGGTGTCCTGAGCACAACTGGAGGTGAAAGTGGCTTGGTTCTATAGCGACATCACAGGCAAGCGCGGGCGCCCTGCAATTGGGTTGCTGAGCAGACGAACCTGCTGGCGCTCAACGCTGCCGTAGAAGCGGGCCGGGTGGGGGAGCTGGGACGAGGCTTTGCCGTGGTCGCCGACGAGGTTCGCTCTCTGGCACCGCGTACACGGACTTCGACCCAGCCGAAACACTTCACTGCATGCGAGTGTCGATCGCGCTGTTTTGAATCGCCCCGGGTTTCGCAGGTGCCTGATGCGCAGCTGCAACAGGTGGAGCGTTTGTGATCTCTTAGACAAAGCCGTCAGGCAGCTTTTGGTCGGTCTCGGTCAATAATCAAAGCGGACTCCGACCACGGATTGTAATCGCCCCAGCGAGTAATTCGAGACCCGGCGCAGGGTCCCATACGGCAGGGCGTGCCTGATTGGTTGTTTATCCGTAACTCGCCGTCGGGCAACGCAACTAGGGCAGTTGGTGCCGCCCGACAAAGCCATTGGGTAGGGGGAAGTCAAAATTCTGGAGTCTTCGCCCGAAGGACCGATCCTTGCCCGTCTCAATCATTAATTCGTAGTTTTTTAGGGAATCGCCGTCTTTGGCGAATTCTGGGGAATGCTGGAGGTGCCGCGTCAAAAGTATGAGCGTTCGCAGTATCGGCGCTCACTGGTAATACGTTATCCAGGTCCAATGTTCGGCGGTGTCATGCTGACTAAGAGGAAGTCGCCCTTTTTCTTTACTTCGCCTAAAACAGCCTATGCTCCAGTTCATCACGTACCGCATCCGAACGGACTACCCGGTCATGCCCACGCAAAAGGAATCACCTCAGGCATGAAGTCCTTGCAGGGCCTGGCTTTGCAATAGGGACTTACAAAGCAGTCTCTCAATAAGGGTGACGCGGTCAAGGTCGATGTCTTCTGATGTTTTTGCCTGCAACTGCCCGACTCAGGCACCTTGCAGTAATCGGAGGGCACTTCATGCCTTTATTTTTTTTGAGGGTGCTGGATGAAACAAAGACAAGTTTTACTGTTGGCTTTGTTGTTTATGTTTTTGACAGGTTGCACGACTACGCCACCCAGAGATCAAGGCAGCCTCTGCAGTATTTACCGTGAGTATCCCGACTGGTATGAGGACTCGCTGCAAATGCAGAGTGAATATGGGACGCCTCTGCATGTGGCCATGGCGATCATGAAGCAGGAAAGCAGCTTCGTGGCAGATGCATTGCCGCCTCGTGACTATCTGCTTTGGGTGATCCCTTGGGGGCGAGTCAGTTCTGCTTATGGTTATGCGCAGGCTCAAGATCCGGTGTGGGGCGAGTACAAGGGCGATACCGGCAAGGGTGGTTCGCGTGACAGCTTCGACGACGCGATCATGTTTATCGGTTGGTACACCACTGGCACCCAGCGTCAGTTGGGGATCTCCAAATGGGACACCTACAATCAGTACCTGGCTTACCACGAAGGGCGTGGGGGCTATAGTCGCGATACCTATCGCAGTAAACCGTGGCTGATGCAGGTTGCCCGGAAAGTGCAAAAGCAGTCAGAGATTTACAGTGCCCAACTCAAGCAATGCCGCCAGGAACTGGAAGACGAGCGTAGTGGGTGGTTTTAGCGCGGCAAAGCCATCGATTCCTTTGCCCGGCGTTTTCTGAAGCCAAGGGTTCGCGAGCGAACGCTGTGCAAACCCTTGGTTGTTTCTGCTTCATTACGTAGGTCTTGATGGTGATTGCCTGATGCTGTTCAGGGCGCCGGGTCTGCCTTGCGGCGATCGCTACCGGTCGGGTTGCCGGTATCGATCAGTCTTCTTTCCAGCAGTACGTTTTCCAGGGCCTGGCGATCTGACGGGTTCATTTGATGTTCTCGCTCCTTGAGTTCCAAGAGGATCGGGCTGGACCACTGGCGGTAGGTTTGTTCGGCACTACGTTTGAGTGACATGGGTTCCTCCTTGATCAGGCTCCTGCCAATAAAGGTGCCGCAGTTCGATACGCAAGACACCCTAGCCGATGAAACCTGTTCTCGCCAATGCGTTACATCGGACTTCCATTTCCCCAGATGCCCGTAGCGCCAGTGCGCTGTACGTAGTCGCTAAAGTCGCGTGCCGGCCGACCCAGTGCCCGTTGTACGCCATCGGTCACGGGCGTGTTGCGGCCATCGAGCACCGTCGTGAACAGATACAGCACCAGATCGATCGACTCCGGGGGCAGTTGTGCCTGTTCCATTGCCTGTCGATAGGCATCCGCTGGTACGGTCACGAATTCGATGTCGCGATGGGTGGAGCGGGCGATCTCGGTCACGGCTTCGGCAAAGGTCAACGCCCGAGGGCCGGTCAATTCATAGAGCTGGTTGGTGTGTCCGGGTTGGGTCAGTGCGGCGACGGCACATTCGGCAATGTCTTGTGCATCGACAAAGGGTTCGGCGATATCGCCGACGGGGAGTGCGAGTTCGCCTTGCCGAATGGGTTCAAGAAAGTGCGCCTCGCTGAAGTTCTGGCAGAACCAACTGGCCCGCAGAATCGTCCAGTCAATCCCGCTGTTCTGTACGACACGTTCGGCCTGTTGCGCTTCGATCTCACCGCGCCCGGATAACAAAACCAGTTTGCGGACTCCGCTTTTCACTGCCAGGTCGGTGAACGCCTGAATGGTTTCAAGGGCGCCTGGAACGGCGAGATCAGGTTGGAAGGAAATGTAGACCGCATGAGCGCCATCTATCACTGCGTCCCAGGTTGATCGATCTTCCCAGTCGAAAGGGGGATTCGCGTCACGGGAGCCTCGGCGAACGGCCAGGCCGGCAGCTTCGAGTCGTTGTGTGATTCGCCGCCCGGTTTTGCCCGTGGCGCCGAGGACCAGTGTGATTGGTTGATTGGTTTTCATCGCGTTCATCTCCATCGATTAATGTGAGTGATACTCACGTTTAAAAGATGATAGATGCTCATGTTTTGTCGTCAACCCAGCGGCTCGAAGTCCCCGACGTGTGGCATCCGTTATTGGGCGCGGCGAACGGCGATGCTAAGGTGAGTACATGTCACGTTATTGACCGGGAAATTCACTCGTGCGCAAAAAGACCCTTGAAACCCTCGAACAGTCTGCTGCGCAAGCGGTTCGACGCAATCCCACGCAACAACGCAGCCGAGAGCGTCAGGAGCGGATTCTGACAGTGGCGACTCAATTGATTGCGGACAAGGGCTGCGACCAACTCAAGATGAGTGAAATTGCCGAGCATTCCGGGATCTCGATCGGTTCCCTCTATCAGTATTTTCCCGACAAGAGTTCCGTCATCCGCACGCTGGCCGAACGCTACAACGCTGAAAGTCGTCGTTGCATTACACAGGCAATGGAGGCTGTCGAGGATGCCCAAGGCTTGCAGGTGGCCTATGTGCAGTTGCTCGATCTGTATTACGAGATCGTGATGGCGACACCGGTGATGCGTGACATCTGGTCCGGCATGCAGGCCGACAAGCAATTGTTGCGACTGGAGCTGGAGGAGAGCCGGGTGGCCGGAGCACTGCTGGCCCAGGCCATGCATCGCGTATATCCCGATATCGATGAACAACAGGTTCAGGCATCGGCGTTTCTGATCTGGCACCTGGGCGAGGCGACCATTCGCCTTGCGGTCACTTGTGCACCAGAGGAAGGGCGAGCACTGGTCGAGGCGTTCAAGCGTATGTCCCTGCGCCAGATTATGGAGCCCGTGCTCGATTGAGCCCCCGCAAGAGTCGACTGGTTTGGGCAACAAAAAATCCCGGCACCAGGCCAGGTTGTGGAAGCAAGTGAAAGTCAATCAGGCAGGCAGACACACGGCGACGTCAATGTCACCATTCAAACGGCCAGTCAGGCCTGTCCTCGTACCGCAAATCCGTAACGGATCATCTGAACCTGGGCAGAGGCGGGTCGACAGGTTTGAGTGACGATAGCGTGTGCCGAATCAGCGGCGTGTCCTTCTCGATGTCGTTCAGGCGATCACGAATTCTGAGGGCGGTGGGGTGCCCGCCTTGATGATCGACCCAGTCGGCAATTTCCTTGCAGGCCGCGGCCAAGCGGGCCTGACGGGAGTCCAGTAAGGTGAGCAGGGTGGTGATGGACTCTTTTTCGGACATGGGTGACACCTCCGTTCAAGAAACCTGGGTGTGGCAGCAAAAAGCCCGCCTGGAGCGAGCTTTCTGCCGTTGGGGTCGCTGATCCTTCAACCAGTTCAGTATAGACCCGTTGAAAAATGGTAACAGGCCGTCAACTTTGTCGGGCTGTCACTTGTGATTTGGCGTTCAACTGCCGGCAAATGCGCTGGGCGTCTTCTTCAACATCGTAGCCGTCTCCGATGAAGCCCTGGGTTCGGGTATCGGCGATGCGGTACCAGACCGCGGCATCCGGTGGCAGGTGGTCATATTCACCCTCACGGCGACCATGGATGATGATTCTGTTGCAACGCTTCACGACGAAAATGTCTTCCATGGCGTCACCGCAGCTGATTCGTGTACAGATCAACTATAGAAGCCATTGGTGATCGTGCAAAAAACAGGCAGGTTAATCGTCGGCTCAGGTGCCGCCGGATTTAGGCCAGCACCGCGACCGCTTTGATTTGTGCCCAGAGTTGCTGGCCAGGATGGACGTTCAGTTGGTCGCGGGAATAACGCGTGATCCGTGCAAGCAGCGGCGAGCCAGCGGCGTCCAGGCGAATCAGCACATGGGCGGCATTGTCGGCGCTCATTTCACTGACCACAGTAACCGGCAGGCGATTGAGAATGCTGCTGTGCTCGGCACTGTGCAGGCTCAGGCTCACATCCCGCGCCTGGACCTTGCAGCGCAGTGTCTGACCCGTATCCATCGGTGTGTGAGGTACACGGATGTTGAGAGTGGTGTCGGGCAATTGCAGGCTGAGCAGTTGATAGTCGGCGTCATAGGCGCTCACGCGACCTTCGATTACCACACCGGCGTCATCGCCCATCGCCAGCGGCAAGTCGAGGCGCGCCAGGGTCTGGCCGATCGGGCCGCTGGCCAGTGCCTTGCCGTTGCTCAGCAACACGATATGGTCAGCCAGCCGCGCGACTTCATCCTGGGAGTGGCTGACGTACAGCACCGGAATGTCAAGTTCGTCGTGCAGACGTTGTAAATACGGCAGGATTTCACTTTTGCGCTGGGCATCCAGCGCGGCCAGCGGCTCGTCCATCAACAGCAATCCCGGGCTGGTGAGCAGCGCGCGGGCCATGCCAACGCGCTGTCGCTCACCACCCGAAAGGTGTTCTGGGTGCCGGTCCAGCAGATGACTGATGCCCAGCAACCCGGTGGCGTGGGCCATATCGACCCGACGCTGCGACTTGGGAATGCGCTTGAGGCCGAACTCCAGGTTGGCCAGCACTGACAGATGAGGAAACAGGCTGGCTTCCTGGAACACGTAGCCGAGCGCGCGTTTGTGCGGCGCGACGAAGAGCTTGTTTTCGCTGTCTTGCCAGACTTCATCGTTGACCTGGATAAAGCCTTGATCGGCCCGCTCCAGGCCGGCGATGCAGCGCAGGCAGGTGGTCTTGCCGGAGCCTGAGTGACCATAAAGCGCAGTGACGCCACGCCCCGGCAGTTGCAGGTCGACGTCCAGGACGAAGCCCGGGTAGCGTAGTTTCAGGCGCATTTGAATCATCGATCAGCTCCAGCCCGCTTTGGTTTTTCGGCTGGAATACAGCGCCAGCAAGACGATAAACGAGAACACCAGCATCGCCCCGGCCAGCCAATGGGCCTGGGCATATTCCATGGCTTCGACGTGATCGTAGATCTGCACCGAGACCACGCGGGTCTTCTCGGGAATGTTGCCGCCGATCATCAGTACTACGCCGAACTCGCCGACGGTGTGGGCGAAGCCGAGAATGGCCGCGGTAATGAAGCCGGGGCGGGCCAGGGGCAGCGTCACGCTGAAAAAGGTGTCCCAGGGATTGGCCCGCAGCGTCGCGGCCACTTCAAGCGGACGTGTGCCGATTGCGGAAAATGCGTTTTGCAGCGGCTGGACCACAAACGGCATCGAATACAACACTGAACCGATCACCAGCCCCGCAAAACTGAAAGTGAGGGTGCCAAGGCCGAGTGATTGGCTGAGCTGGCCGATGTACCCGTGAGGGCCGAGGGTCAGCAACAAATAGAAACCAATTACCGTCGGTGGCAGCACCAGGGGCAGGGCAACGATCGCCCCGACCGGGCCACGCAACCAGGAGCGGGTGCGCGAGAGCCATAACGCAATCGGAGTGCCGACAATCAGCAAGATGACCGTCGTCAGGGACGCGAGTTTCAGGGTCAGCCAAATGGCGGAATAATCGGCACTCGATAGCGACATTTAGATTTCGTAACCGTAGGCGTTGATGACAGCTGCCGCTTTCGGCCCCTTGAGGTAGTCAACCAACGCCTTGGCGGCCGGGTTGTCCTTTCCCTTGTTGAGAATCACAGCGTCCTGTTTGATCGGGTCGTGAAGGCTGGCCGGAACGATCCAGGCCGAACCGCTGGTGATCTTGCCGTCCTTGTAGATCTGCGACAGGGCGACAAAACCCAATTCGGCGTTGCCGGTGGAGACGAATTGGTAGGCCTGGGTGATGTTCTGGCCTTCAACGATCTTCGCTTTGACCTTGTCGGTCAGACCTTCCCTGGCCAACACCTGGGTCGCCGCCAGGCCATACGGTGCAGTTTTCGGGTTGGCGATGGACAGGTGCTGGTATTCGTTCTTTTTCAGCACATCGCCCTTGGCATCGACGTAGCCTTCCTTGGCCGACCACAGTGCCAGCGTGCCGACCGCGTAAGTGAAGCGCGACCCCTTGACGGTGTCGCCTTCGGTTTCAAGTTTTTGCGGGGTGCTGTCGTCTGCCGAGAGGAATACTTCGAATGGCGCGCCGTTTTTGATCTGGGTGTAGAACTGGCCGGTGGCGCCAAAGGAGGTGACCAGCTTGTGCCCGGTGTCTTTTTCGAAATCAGCGGCGATGGCCTTGATGGGCGCGGTGAAGTTTGCGGCGACAGCCACCTGGACTTCGTCCGCCTGGGCCGAGCCGAAGGCGAATATGGCGAGAAGGCTCGCAAGGGTGGACCATGAGGCACGAGTGGTCATGAAACGGCTCCGTTGAAGGCAATTGCAGCAGGTTAATCGTTATGTACAAAAATATATAGCGAATTGCCTTTCAACGGAATGTGCTGTCACAAAATTGTATACAGTTTTAATGAAAGTGCTGTTCAGGGGCGACCTGACAGTCTCGCTAATCCTTCTTCAGCCAGTTGTCGAGTCAGTGCCGCGGTGGTCAACTCGACCCCGAGGGTAAAGGCCTGGCCGGCCCAGAGGTTACTGAAGTCCGCTTCACCTTTGGCCCGTAATGGCATCAGCGCGCCACCGGCAAGAGGGAAGGCCGGAGCCTTGGCGCTCATGGGGCCCAGTTCACGCATCACCCGATTGAGGATGCCCCGGGCCGGGCGACCGGTGAACACGTTGGTGACGGCCGTCTCGCTTTCCCTGGCGGTGCGCAAGGCTTTGTGATGAGACGGGCTGACCTTGGCCTCTGGGGTGAACAGGTACGCCGTCCCCACCTGTACCGCCGAAGCGCCCAGCATGAAGGCGGCGGCGACGCCTCGTGCGTCAGCGATGCCGCCGGCGGCAATCACCGGCACGTTCACCGCATCGACGACTTGTGGCACCAGGGCGAAAGTCCCCACCTGACTGCTCAGGTCATCGCTGAGAAACATCCCGCGATGGCCTCCGGCTTCGTAGCCCATGGCAATGATTGCATCGCAACCATGCTGCTCCAGCCACACGGCTTCTGCGACGGTCGTGGCCGAGGACAGCACTTTCGCACCGCTGGCCTTGACCCGGTCGAGCAAGGATTTTTCCGGTAGGCCAAAGTGAAAACTCACCACTTCAGGGCGAAACTCTTCCACCACTTTGCAGGCCGCGTCATCGAACGGCGCCCGGTTGGACACCGGGGTTGGCGCATCGAAATCGGCGCCGAGTTCCTGGTAGTAGGGTTGCAGCAGGTTTTTCCAGTCCTGGGCGCGTTGTTCATCAGGGGCCGGAGGTTGATGACAGAAGAAGTTGACGTTGATCGGGCGCTGGGTGTGTTGGCGGATGGTTTTCAGCTCTTCGCGCAGTTGATCGGTGCTGAGCATCGCCGCCGGCATCGAGCCCAGGCCGCCGGCATTGCAGGTGGCAATCACCATGGACGAGTTCGTGGCACCGGCCATCGGCCCCTGAATGATCGGCAGTTCGATCCCGAGCAGGTCAAGAATGCGCGTATCTGGCCATTGGTTCATGTGTTGTGTTCTCCGACGTTGAAGCAGGGCAGGGACGGTAGAACAGGATTTGTAACGCAACGACTGGCGCAAGGCCAGTCGTCATTTCAGTACTTCAAGCTTGCTTCAGCGTCGATGCAAGCCTGCGCCACTGAAGGAGTGATTCATCGCTTGGGAAGGGTTGTGGAATTGGCAGATTGGCTTAAAGTCGAGTACGCCAATCTGCTGCCATGTGTTATTTCCATTGCACCACCACCAGACTGATTCCATTGAGAGGCCCTAATGTTCAAAGGTATTTTGATCGACAAAGACGACAGCGGTTACCGGGCCACGCTGCAAGAGATCCAGGACGATCAGTTACCCGAAGGCGATGTCACGGTGCGTGTTGCCTACAGCACGCTGAACTTCAAGGATGGCCTGGCGATTACCGGCAGTAGCCCGGTGGTGCGTAAATTCCCGATGGTGCCGGGCATCGACCTGGCCGGTGTCGTCGAAGTCAGCGGGCATCCGGACTACAAGGCTGGTGACCAGGTCCTGCTCAATGGCTGGGGCGTGGGTGAAGGGCATTGGGGTGGACTGGCGCAGAAGGCTCGCCTGAACGGTGACTGGCTGATCCCGCTGCCCAAGGCGTTTACCGCTGCCCAGGCGATGGCCATCGGTACGGCGGGCTACACGGCCATGCTGTGCATCCTGGCCCTTGAGCACAATGGCGTGACGCCTGAACAGGGTGAAGTCCTGGTCACCGGTGCCAACGGTGGCGTCGGCAGTTTCGCCATCGCGTTGCTGAGCAGTCTCGGCTACCGGGTGGTCGCGTCTACCGGACGTACGTCTGAACACGACTACCTGAAGCAACTGGGCGCTGGCGAAATCATCGACCGGGCCACGCTGTCCGAACCCGGCAAGCCGTTGGCCAAGGAGCGTTGGGCGGCAGTCATCGACTCGGTCGGCAGCCACACCCTGGCCAACGCTTGCGCCAGCACCAAGGCCAATGGCACCGTCGCGGCATGTGGTCTGGCGCAAGGCATGGACTTTCCCGCATCCGTCGCGCCGTTCATTTTGCGCGGTGTGACCCTGGCCGGCATCAACAGCGTAACCCAGCCCAAAGCCAAACGGGTGGAAGCCTGGAATCGCCTGGCCAGGGACCTGGACTTCAACCTGTTGCCGCTGATCAGTCACGAAATCGGCTTGAGCGAAGCCATCGACGCCGCGCCGCGCTTGCTGGCCGGGCAGTTGCGCGGGCGCGTGGTGGTGGATGTGAATCGCTGATCACTGCGACTCGCGCTCCAGCAACTGGCGTTTGCGCTCGACACCCCAGCGGTAGCCCGACAAGTTGCCATCGCTGCGCACCACGCGATGGCACGGGATCGCTACTGCCAGACTGTTCGCGCCGCAGGCTTGAGCCACGGCGCGAACGGCTTTCGGCGAGCCGATGCGCTGAGCGACCTCGGCGTAGCTGGCAGTGCTGCCAACGGGAATTTCCCGCAGCGCTTGCCAGACTCGCTCCTGAAACGCCGTGCCGCGTACGTCCAGCGGCAAATCAAGGCCAATGGCCGGCGCCTCGATAAAGCCGACGACCCTGGCAATCAATTGCTCGAATTCATGATCGGCGCCAATCAGGTTGGCGCGCCGGAACTTGTCTTGCAGATCACAGACCAGTTGGTGCGGATCATCGCCCAGCAGGATCGCGCAAACGCCGCGCTCACTTTGCGCCACCAGAATCGCGCCTAGCGAACACTGGCCAACGGCAAAACGAATGTCATTGTTTTGACCGGCTGCGCGGTAATCCCCGGGTTTCATCCCGAGCAGTTGGTCGGCTGCTTCATAAAAACGGCTGTTGGAGTTGAAGCCAGCGTCGTACAGGGCATCGGTCACCGAGCCGCCGTCCGCCAGCCGTTCGCGAACCTTGCGTGAGCGATGGGCATCGGCGTAACCCTTGGGCGTCAGGCCAGTGACGGCTTTGAACACACGATGGAAGTGGAAGCTGCTCAACCCTGCCGCATCGGCCAATTCGCCCAGCGTAGGTAGCGTTTCGGCGGTTTCGATCTGGCGGCAGGCGGTGGCCACGGTGGTGGCATGTTGCGCGGCGAGTTCGCTCTGATCTTTTGCCGCACGCTTGCTCGGACGATAACCCGCGGCCCTGGCCTGTTCGGCGCTATCGAAGAATTCGACGTTCTGCGGCTTGGGCAAGCGTGCGAGGCTGCTGGGGTTGCAATAGATGCCTGTGGTCTTCACGGCATAGACAAACTGCCCGTCAGCCTTGGGATCGCGCGCGACCACGGCGACCCAGCGCGGATCGTTTTCGGTGGAGATCTTGGTCGATTGGGTAGTCATGGCGTCACGTCCTTTTAGGAGTTGCCTGCACATTAACCATGGGGCAATTCCCACACACTCCGGTGCTTGCGGTCAAATTCGAAGTCTTTATCCGGCGGTACGGAAGGTGAAGTTGATGCGTTGCTCGCCCAGTCTCGGGTGATGGCCGTCCTTGATCGGCAGTACGCCGTGATAGCGCAGGCGATCCACGCCACCCCAGACGACGATGTCGCCATGCAGCAGGGGGATGCGCTGGCTGTGGTCGCCGCGCACAAAGCCACCGAACAGGAACATCGCCGGTAAGCCCAGGGATACCGAAACGATAGGGGCTGCGTAGGAATGTTCGTCTTTATCCTGATGCAATGACATTTTTGCCCCGGGGACGTAGCGGTTGATCAGGCAGGAATCCGGTGCAAAGTCGGCGAAACCCGCTGCCAGTGCCGCCGCTTGCGCCAGTTGCAGAAACACCTCGGGCATCATTGGCCAGGGCCGGCCGGTCTGTGGATCATTGCGGGTGTACCGATAACCGCTGCGGTCAGTGGTCCAGCCGAATTGGCCGCAACTGCTCAGGGCGACCGACATGGTAAAGCCACCGGGCGTGACCATCTGCCGAAATGGCGCGGCCACCAGCACTTTTTCCAGGGCAGGCAGCAAGCATTCCAGCCAGGGCAGGGCGAAGCCTCTGAGTACGTAGGACTGTTCGCCGATCTGCTCGCGCCTGGGCTGTTGCTCAGGCTCGGCATCGGCAAACAGATCGAAAGTCAGCGGGTTCATGGGTTCATGACGCATCGTGAAAGATGATTCCAAGGGTATGCCGTTTGCCACTGTGCAGGCGACTTACGCCGTGGCGCAGGGTCACTCGGTAGTAACCGCGAACGCCTTTGACTGGCCGCTGGTTGACGGCAAAGATCAACCCGTCGCCTTTCTTCAGGCCGATGACCATCGGGCGTGACTGCATTCGCGGACGCTGTTCGGTCAGGACAAACTCGCCACCGGTGAAGTCTTCATCGGGTTCCGACAGCAGAATCGCCACTTGCAGTGGGAAAACATGCTCACCGTATAAATCCTGATGCAGGCAGTTGTAGTCCTGCGGACCATATTGCAGCAACAAGGGGGTCGGGCGGTTCTGACCAGCGGCATGACAGCGTTCGAGGAAGGCTTGATGGGTTTCAGGAAAACGCTCGGGCAAACCCATTTGTTCCTGCCAGCGATTGGCGATGGGCACCAGGCGTGGGTAGAGCGCGATACGCAAGCGGGCTACAAGTTCCGGTAGCGGGTAGCTGAAATACTTGTATTCGCCTTGGCCGAACCCGTGACGAGCCATCACCACGTGCGAGCGAAACGGCTCGTTTCGAGGGTACAAGGCGCTGACTTGCCCGCAAGCCTTGTGGCTCAACAGTGACGGGATGACGGCGCAACCGTCCTGATCAAGTTGCTGTTCCAGCCGGGGCCAGTCCAGCCTGTCCAGATATTGCTCGCTCATTGCCGGGCCTCTTGTTGTTGAGGTCGCCAGTCTGCAAGGCAAAAATAAAGCTGGCACTCCGCTGCTTGCGGTCGAACTGCGAGAGGGAGCCGACGTCCATTGTCGCTCCGGATCGTGTTACAGCGCTTTGCTGACGCTGATTTCGCTGATGACGTCGTCCTGTCCATGAATGGCATCCAGCGCCGCCTTGGCTTCTTCCGGCGTGCCGTTTTCAAGCTGGGCAAACTCGAAGCGGCGCTCACCGTTGAGTTTGTATTTGATGACGTACTTGGTCGTTTGGGCCACGGTTGTATCTGCCTGTCTGGTGTTTCGGGTTCGCTGATCAGCTCAGTTTCGTGCTGGAGCGGCGAATGATTTTGATCGAGTGGGTCAGGGTGGGTTTGCGCGTCACACTGATAGCGCGGCGATTGACGGTGTCGATCGTGATATTCCAGAAGCCGGTGCTAGGAGCGGTGATGCGGGCCGGAAACGTGTCGAATGCACCGCCGTGATAGGTGTGACGACCGCCGTTCTTGAAGCTGCGGAAGTTGGCGTCGTTCATCAAGCGGATGTTGCACATTTGGGAGCATTGAATGACGACGATGTCGTCTTCATTGAGGTGCTCGCGCTGATGGATAAATTTCATGAGGCGCCTCCAGAAGGGCTTTTTCTACAAAATCAAAACGATAGCATGGGCGATTGGCGCAGTTTATCAGCCCGAAGGCCTTATTATCCGGCCACTTTGACAATTAAAAACGCTAATTTCACGTTTGATGAGCGATAAAGCAGTTTGTCTCGGAGAAAAAACGCATCTGCGCTGTCCGACCCTCTTTATCGGAGGTTTTGTATGAAGTGGGGTTTTTTGGTTCTTTCGCTGGCGGTATTGGTGAGTGGTTGTGCGAATGTCTCGGAAATCAACGAGTCGCTGCCGACCATGAACGTGATTTCTGGCAAGAAGCCCCATGAATATGCGCAATGCCTGAGCGAAAAACTGGCCGACAGTCGTGGCGCCCTGCAAGTCGAACCGCACAAGGATGGGGTGCGTGTCATCGTGCCACTCAAGTATTCCTCGGGCCCGTCCGCCGTATTCGACATTGAAGAGCGTTCGGGTGGCAGCAGCATCAAGCTGCACGAGAGCATGTCCAATGTCCCGGTGCGTCCAATGGACGTGCAGAATGCTGCCAACGCGTGCATTTCCGGCTGATAGACTGTCGGCGATCAGCATCGATGCCGCCAAAGCCCTGCTTTGGCGGCATCGTCATTTATGGAGTCGACTATGAAGCGAGAGCAGGTCCGGGAGCGCCATGCAGAGGGTTTGATCTCTGCCACTCATGTGATTCAGAATCCGGCGGAGCTGGGGGAATGGATCGTGTTTTTCAAGAAAAGCGCCGGGCGCAGCTATTTCCTGGTGGATGACAATGATGAAGTCGAATCTTTCAGTCGCCTTGATGATCTGATCGATACCCTGCGCGGGCTTGGCATCAAATTCGCTGAAATTCATCTGTAGGGCGCGGCGCCTTACTTGCAGATGACCACAACGTTGCGGCTCTTGTAGTTGCCGATGTCGGCGCCGAGGGTCTTGTCGCTCTCCTTGAGCGAGGGCGTGCCATCGGTTCCGACAATCTTGTAGCCGGTGCCTGCGCAGGACGCATCGGCCTTTTCGTAGCACGCCGCCCAGGAATTGGCTTGCCCGGAGCAATCAATCGACAGGCCTTTTTCTCCGTTGCCCAGGTAGGTTTCTTTCGACGTTGCGCAGCCGCTCAGGGCCAGTATTGCAATCAGGGGCAAAAATTTCTTCATGGAGTGGTCGTCGTCAGGGTGGTGGGCTAACGCTGAGACAGCGTCATACGCAAAAGGTTATAGCCAAGGGCCACGACTTTCGCATGCGCTCACAAAAACGCCCTGTGCAATGACAGGGCTTTTCACCTTGGACGTCGATCAGTTCTTGTCCTTGCTACGTCGCTTGGGTTCCGGGTGCTCAAGCTCCAGCACCGAGGCCACTTCGATTGCCAGGGCTTCGGTAGGGAAAGGTCCGGCGATATTTTCACCGGCGGCACTGGCCACCCACCATTGACCGTCTTTCACCTGACTGATCAGGAATCCGTTGACGCTTTTTGCTTCCGACATCAATTTGCCTCGTTGTCTGGTTCAATCGCGCCATGATACCGCCAAACGCACTCAACGGGTGCCGATGGGCGTATGGTGGTTGGTTCCGGGCGGTTGAATGCCGTGCAATTGCGCAAGTCTGTGCTATGCATAAGGGCTTGCGCAGGGAACTATCGGCAAGTTTATTTCTCTATGTTGGCATCGGTTGGCCAGCGCGGGGGCATTGTAAGGTGCACGCCGCCTGATTAGACTGCGCCGAAACTCGTACACGCACAGCCCTTACAAGGACTTATATGATCAAGAAATGCTTGTTCCCAGCAGCCGGCTACGGCACTCGCTTCCTGCCAGCGACTAAAGCCATGCCCAAAGAAATGCTGCCGGTGGTGAACAAGCCACTGATCCAGTACGGCGTTGAAGAAGCACTGGACGCTGGCTTGAACGAAATCTCAATCGTCACCGGTCGCGGCAAGCGCGCCCTGGAAGACCACTTCGACATCAGCTACGAGCTGGAAAACCAGATCAAGGGCACCGACAAGGAAAAATACCTGGTCGGCATCCGCCGCCTGTTGGATGAATGCTCGTTCTCCTACACCCGCCAGACCGAAATGAAAGGTTTGGGTCATGCGATCCTGACCGGTCGTCCGCTGATCGGCGACGAGCCGTTCGCCGTGGTACTGGCGGACGACCTGTGCGTCAACCTGGAAGGTGACGGCGTACTCAAGCAGATGGTCAAGCTGTACAAACAGTATCGCTGCACCATCGTCGCGATCATGGAAGTCGACCCGCAAGAAACCAGCAAGTACGGTGTGATTGCCGGTGACCTGATTGGTGACGACCTGTACCGCGTACGCAACATGGTCGAGAAGCCAAAGCCGGAAGATGCCCCGTCGAACCTGGCGATCATCGGTCGTTACATCATGACGCCGGATATCTTCAGCCTGATCGAACAAACCGACCCAGGCAAAGGTGGCGAGATCCAGATCACTGACGCCCTGATGAAACAGGCGCAGGATGGTTGCGTGATTGCCTACAAGTTCAAGGGCAAGCGTTTCGACTGTGGTGGCGCCGAAGGCTACATCGACGCAACCAACTTCTGCTTCGAGAACTTCTACAAGACGGGCAAGGCTTACTGATAGCTGGCGACCTGTTTGTATTGAAAAGCCACCTTCGGGTGGCTTTTTCATTTTTCGGCCTCATATCGTGTGCAGCGCTTGCCCCACAAATGTCCGCAGGTATGCTGGTCACCTGCCGAGGAGATTGAAAATGGCCTACGATTTTGACCTTTATGTGATTGGTGCCGGTTCTGGCGGTGTGCGGGCGGCGCGGTTTGCGGCCGGGTTCGGCGCGAAAGTGGCCGTGGCCGAGAGTCGCTACCTGGGCGGTACCTGTGTAAACGTCGGCTGCGTGCCGAAAAAATTGCTGGTCTACGGTGCGCACTTTTCCGAAGACTTCGAGCAGGCATCCGGTTTTGGCTGGAGCCTGGATGAAGCGCAGTTCGACTGGGCGACGCTGATCGCCAACAAGGACCGCGAGATCAATCGCCTCAATGGCATTTATCGCAACCTGCTGGTCAGCAGCGGCGTGACCTTGCATGAAGGTCACGCGAAGATCGTCGATCCGCATCAGGTCGAGATCAATGGCGAGCGCTTTACCGCCAAAAATATTTTGATCGCTACCGGCGGCTGGCCGCAGATTCCGGAGATCCCGGGGCATGAGCATGCCATCAGTTCCAACCAGGCGTTCTTCCTCAAAGAGCTGCCCAAGCGGGTGTTGGTGGTGGGCGGTGGCTATATTGCGGTGGAGTTTGCCGGGATCTTCCACGGCTTGGGTGCGCAGACCACGCTGTTGTATCGCGGCGAATTGTTCCTGCGCGGCTTCGACGGTTCCGTGCGCAAGCATTTGCAGGAAGAGTTGACCAAGCGCGGCATGGACCTGCAATTCAACGCGGACATCGAGCGCATCGACAAGCAGGCTGATGGCAGCCTGAAAGTCACGCTCAAGGATGGTCGCCAACTGGAAGCCGATTGCGTGTTCTACGCCACGGGTCGTCGTCCGATGCTGGATAATCTGGGGTTGGAGAACACCGGGGTCAAACTCGACAGGAAAGGCTTTGTCGAGGTCGACGAGCTGTATCAGACCGCCGAGCCGTCGATCCTGGCGCTGGGTGATGTGATCGGTCGTGTTCAGCTGACACCGGTTGCGTTGGCTGAAGGCATGGCGGTGGCGCGACGCCTGTTCAAGCCCGAGCAGTATCGTCCGGTGGATTACAAGATGATCCCGACGGCGGTGTTCAGTCTGCCTAACATCGGCACCGTCGGTTTGACCGAAGAAGAGGCCCGCGAAGCCGGCCACGAGGTGCAGGTCTTCGAAAGCCGCTTCCGGCCGATGAAGCTGACCCTGACCGAATGCCAGGAGCGCACGCTGATGAAGCTGGTGGTGGACGCCCGGACCGACAAGGTGTTGGGTTGCCACATGGTCGGCCCGGACGCCGGTGAAATCGTCCAGGGCCTGGCGATTGCCTTGAAGGCCGGCGCCACCAAGCGCCACTTCGACGAAACCATCGGCGTGCACCCGACGGCCGCCGAAGAGTTCGTCACCATGCGTACGCCGCTCGCCGGTTAATCGTTCTTCGCTGCGTCTGCCGCTGCCGCAAGGGTCGCGGCCAGACGCACGCGCTCTTCCAGATCCGCCCGGGTCTTGGCCAGATCCATTTCCAGTGACCTGTTGAGCTGCGACTGTTCATCGACATCCTGTTTGAGTGCCTGGCTTTCCAGCAGGGCGACGCGCAGGCGTTCCTGGAGGAGGGTGCGCTCGCCGTCGACGCGGGTGGTTTGTTCCAGCAACTGATCTTGACGGGTATTGCTTTGCTTGAGCTGTTCTTGCAGCAGGCTCAGCTCTCGCAATGTGCCGCGGTTCTCAGTCAGCAGGCGTTCATTGTCGCGGTGCAACTGGGTGATTTCATCCTGGCGTACCAGCGCGCTTTGTTGGGCCTGACGCAGTTCCATCTGTAGCTGTTGCACCTGGCCTTCGTGGCGACTGATTTCCTGTTCGCGCTGTTCCTTGACCGCATTGCGGTAGTGCTCCAGCGCGTCGCGAGTGTGCAGGTGTTTTTCTTCAAGGGAGCGGATCTGCTCGTCCTTGTCCTTCAAGCGCAATTCGAAATCGGCCAGTGCCTGGTTCAGCCCGGCGTTGCGGGTTTGCTCCGTTTGCAGCATGGCGCGGGTTTCATGCAGAGCCTCGGATTCCTGCGTCAGCGCCAGGCTCTGAAATTCGTATTGCTGGTGCAGTTCGCTGTTGGCCTCTTGCGCTTCGCCGAGCTGGTGTTCCAGCGCCTTGCGTTGTTCTTCGTACTGCGTGCGCGCCTGATCGATAGGCTCTTGCGCCTGTTCCTTGAGCCGTTGTGCGAGCCGCGCCACCAGCGCCATCAGTTCGTCGTCGATCGGCTCTGTCGGCGTTTCAACAGGTTCGACCCTGTCATCGAGCTCCTTGAGATAGCGATGGATCGTGGTTTTCGAGCCGGTATTACCCATCTCGATCCGTACGGCATCGATGCTGGGGTTTTCGCCGCGGGCGAGGATCGCCAACCGAGCGGCTTGAACCACCGCTTTATTTACACCGCCGCGTGCCATGAGATCTCCCGGGTTTTGATGATGTGGTACGTACCACGTAAATACACATTGTACCATTCAATTGGTAAAGTTAGATACTGAATGCTATTAACACGGGATATACTGGTATTACCCCGTGTGATACGCCAAGTCCCGGTTTTTGACCCGTCAAAGCGGTATGAATTCAAGAGTTGACCCCATGACCGAGCTGGATCGTTACCTGCAGGCCGCGACACGCGACAACACCCGTCGCAGCTATCGCGCGGCCATCGAACACTTCGAAGTCACATGGGGCGGTTTTCTGCCAGCCACCGGCGACAGCGTGGCGCGTTATCTGGTGGCCCATGCCGGGGTGTTGTCGATCAATACGTTGAAACTGCGTTTGTCGGCATTGGCGCAGTGGCACAACAGCCAGGGTTTTGCCGATCCCACCAAGGCACCGGTGGTGCGCAAGGTGTTCAAGGGCATCCGCGCGCTGCACCCGGCCCAGGAAAAACAAGCTGAGCCCTTGCAGCTCCAGCATTTGGAGCAGGTGGTCAGTCGCCTGGAGCTGGAAGTGCAAACCGCCAGGGCCGAAGGCGACCGAGCGGGTTTACTACGGGCCAGGCGCGACATGGCGTTGATCCTGCTGGGCTTCTGGCGCGGCTTTCGCAGTGACGAGTTGTGCCGGCTCCAGGTGGAGCACGTGCAGGCCAGTACCGGTTCCGGCATCAGCGTCTATTTGCCGCGCAGCAAGAGTGATCGCGATAACCTCGGCAAGACCTATCACACGCCGGCCTTGCAACGCTTGTGTCCGGTGCAAGCTTATATCGACTGGATTACCGAGGCGGCACTGGTGCGTGGGCCGGTGTTTCGTGGCATCGACCGCTGGGGGCATCTGGGCGAGGAGGGGTTGCACGCCAACAGCGTGATTCCGTTATTGCGTCAGGCGTTGGCGCGAGCAGGTGTCGCCGGCGAGCTTTACACCAGTCATTCCTTGCGTCGCGGTTTTGCGACCTGGGCGCATCAGAGTGGCTGGGATCTGAAATCGCTGATGAGTTATGTGGGCTGGAAGGACATGAAGTCGGCCATGCGTTACATCGAAGCCAGTCCGTTCCTCGGCATGGCGCGCATCACGGAAAAGCCCGTCTCACCCTAGGGGGTGTTCTCAATTAGTTTCCCCACCGCGCCGGGGAAACTAATTGAGAACACCCCCTAGATACCGTTTTCTTCTATTAATACAGCTGGCTAATAGCGAAAGCCAATCATCGGCATCAGGTTTGCCAATGAGCCTTCCGTTCGTCGAGTGAGTAAAGTTCTCTCCATCAACTTCTTAACCCCTGACGGAGAGTCAACGATGCCTATTATCAACAGCCAAGTTAAACCGTTCAAAGCTGACGCATTCAAAAATGGCGACTTCGTAAAAGTCTCGGACGCTGACCTCAAAGGCAAGTGGTCTGTAGTGTTCTTCTACCCGGCCGACTTCACCTTCGTGTGCCCGACTGAGTTGGAAGACCTGGCCGACAACTACGACGCGTTCCAGAAGCTGGGTGTCGAGATCTACAGCGTTTCCACCGACACCCACTTTGCCCACGCTGCCTGGCACAACACTTCGCCAGCCATCGGCAAGATCCAGTACACCATGATCGGCGACCCGACCCACGCCATCTCCCGCAACTTCGACGTGCTGATCGAAGAAGCCGGTCTGGCTGACCGTGGCACCTTCGTGATCAACCCTGAAGGCCAGATCAAGATCGTTGAACTGAACGACGGCGGTGTAGGCCGTGACGCTTCCGAGCTGCTGCGCAAGATCAAGGCGGCCCAGTACGTCGCTGCTCACCCAGGCCAGGTTTGCCCGGCCAAGTGGAAAGAAGGCGAGGCCACTCTGGCGCCGTCTCTGGACCTGGTCGGCAAGATCTAAGTCTGTGATGCGTTTCATCAGGGCGCACTTGCGCACCTTCTAAGCAAGCTGCACCGCCCAATAAAAACGCCCGGGCGAGATTCGCTCGGGCGTTTTTTTGTCTCAAGAATTCAAGGAAATCGCCCGTATGTTGGACACCAATCTTAAAGCCCAGTTGAAATCGTACCTGGAGCGGGTCACCCAGCCGATCGAGATCGTTGCATCCCTCGACGACGGTGCGAAATCCCGGGAAATGCTCGAGCTGTTGAAAGACGTTGCCAGTCTTTCCACCCAGATTACCTTGCTCGACAACGGCGATGATGCTCGCAAGCCGTCGTTCTCGATCAATCGCCCCGGGGCCGATATCAGCCTGCGTTTCGCCGGCATTCCGATGGGCCATGAATTCACGTCCTTGGTACTGGCTTTGCTGCAAGTTGGCGGTCACCCGTCCAAGGCCAGTGTCGAAGTGATCGAACAGATCCGCTCGCTCAAAGGCGAATTCAGCTTCGAGACTTACTTCTCGCTGTCGTGCCAGAACTGCCCGGACGTGGTCCAGGCACTGAACCTGATGGCGGTACTGAACCCGAACATTCGCCATGTCGCTATCGACGGCGCGCTGTTCCAGGCCGAAGTCGACGAGCGCCAGATCATGGCCGTGCCAAGCATCTACCTGAACGGCGTTAACTTCGGCCAGGGCCGCATGGGCCTGGAAGAAATCCTCGCCAAAATCGACACCAGCGGCATCGAACGCCAGGCCGAGAAAATCAGCGCCAGGCAAGCCTTTGATGTGCTGGTAGTCGGCGGTGGCCCGGCCGGTGCTTCGGCGGCAATTTATGCGGCCCGTAAAGGCATTCGCACCGGTGTCGCGGCCGAACGTTTTGGTGGGCAGGTGCTGGACACCATGGCCATCGAGAACTTTATCTCGGTGCAGGAAACCGAAGGGCCGAAACTGGCCGTGGCCCTGGAAGAGCACGTCAAGCAGTACGACGTGGACATCATGAACTTGCAGCGTGCCGATAAATTGGTGCCGGGCAAATTGGGCGAGCTGCATGAAGTCCACTTCGCCAGTGGTGCGAAGTTGAAGGCCAAAACCTTGATTCTGGCGACCGGTGCGCGGTGGCGCGAAATGAACGTGCCGGGCGAGCAGCAATACCGCAACAAAGGCGTGGCGTACTGCCCGCACTGCGACGGTCCGCTGTTCAAGGGCAAGCGTGTGGCGGTGATTGGCGGCGGTAACTCCGGCGTCGAAGCGGCCATCGACCTGGCCGGTATCGTGTCCCACGTCACGTTGCTGGAGTTCGATGTGCAGTTGCGTGCCGATGCGGTATTGCAGCGCAAGTTGCACAGCTTGCCGAACGTCACCGTGATCACCAGTGCTCAAACCACTGAAGTCACCGGCGACGGTCAGAAGGTTAACGGCCTGCGCTACAAGGATCGTCAGAGCGACGAATTGCGCAGTGTGGAGCTGGAAGGGATCTTTGTGCAGATCGGTCTGTTGCCCAACACTGATTGGCTCAAAGGCACCATCGAGTTGTCGCCCCGCGGCGAGATCATCGTCGATGCCCGCGGTGAAACCTCGGTGCCGGGTGTGTTCGCCGCCGGCGATGTGACCACCGTGCCGTACAAGCAGATCGTGATCGCAGTGGGCGAGGGCGCCAAGGCTTCCCTGAGTGCCTTCGATCACTTGATCCGCACTTCTGCCCCGGCATAAACCCCGGCGCTGAAAACGCAAAACCCCATGATTGATCGTGGGGTTTTGTGTTTGTAATCAGTGTAGGAGCCGGCTTGCCGGCGAAAGCGGTGTTCCAGTCACCAACGATGCTGAATGTGCCGCCGCCTTCGCGGGCAAGCCCGCTCCTACAAGGATTCATGTCAGGCGTTACAGCGGTGCCGGCTGAATGATCTCGACCCAGTAGGCGTCCGGGTCCTTGATGAACGCAAGGCTCTTCATGCGACCATCGCTCAAGCGTTTCTGGAAATCGCAGCCCAGTGCTTCAAAGCGCTCGCAGGCGGCGACGATGTCCGGTACCGAGATGCAGATGTGGCCGAAACCGCGGGGGTCGGAGTTGCCATTGTGGTAGGCGAAATCCGGGTCGTTCTCGGTGCCGTGGTTGTGGGTCAGCTCCAGAATGCCGGGGATCGATTTCATCCACTCGGTGCGCGCGGCGGCATCGGCCGGGATCTGGTTCTTGTCCACCAGCGCCAGGAAATACAGGCTGAACTCGGCTTCCGGGAAGTCGCGTTTTTCCACCAGCGTAAAACCCAGAATGCGTGTGTAGAAATCCAGGGACTTGGTGATGTCCTTGACCCGCAGCATGGTGTGGTTGAAGACGAACTTCTGTGTAGCGGCGTCCGGTTGGGCGGTGACGCCGGGGAAAGTGTTCAATTCGTGCAGGCTCATGGGCCCTCCGGGAAATATGTGGGCTAACGAATGGTGACAATGATACGCAAGGGCTCGGACATCACCAAACCCGAACAGTCGGCTATTGCCTGACGGCCGGCCTGGGCCCAGACTTTACGGCTTGATCCGTGAGTGCCCGGTGCAATGATTAGATTCCATAAACTGCTGTTTATTCTATTAAGCGTGCTTTCGGTGGTTGGCGCTGCACGTGCCGATGCGCCAGTAATGACTTGGCCGGAAGGCTGGCAGATCGAAGTCGCGCCTGAATCGGCGTCGGGGGGCAGTCGCCAGCGGGCGGTGAAAAATGACCAGAATGGATCGCCGCTCATGGTGATGGAACTGACCATGAGCCCGGTGCAAAGCGATCATCAGGTTAACCTTGAAGGCGTATTGCTGGAGATGCGCAAGTCAGTACAAAAAGACTTCTTTCAGGGTGGCTATCAAAGTGTCTGCACGCGAATTCATGCGACTACGTTGAGTCGATTGGCTGCGCTGGAAACAACCTGTACCGTCACGCAAAACGGCAGGCATGTGCTTTCTCAAACATTGGTGGCCGCGGTGGATGTCGATAAGGCCTATGTTCTTTCCTACGCCGGGCAAGCCGAGGCTTATAAGGCGAGCCAGGATGAAATAGGCGTTGCCCGTAACAGCTTGAAACTATAGTAAGCGACAGTGCTTTTTCGATGCATGAAGAAAATTTTAGATACCCAAATGGATTAAGCATAAAGTTGTTGGCAGTCAGGTAGTTGTCTGGTGTCCGCCCCGGGCATTTAGATAGCTCACGAAAAAGCCCTGCATAAGCAGGGCTTTTTTGTCGTCGCGAGAGTTAGCCGCGCAACCAGGAATCAACGGTGGCTGCACCGTACTGTTCTTTCCATGCCTTCAGGCCGCGGTGGTTGCCGCCCTTGGTTTCAATCAGCTCGCCGGTGTGCGGGTTCTGATAAACCTTGACCACACGGGCGCGGCGGGTTTTAGGTGTTGCGGCGTGCAGCAGGCCGGATTTTGCCGGGTTGGGATCGAGAATGGCGATGATGTCGCGCAGGCTCTTGCCATAGGTTTTCATCAAGCCCTGGAGCTTCTCTTCGAATTCGATTTCTTTCTTGAGCCCGGCATCGTTCTTCAGGGATTCCAGCTGCTTGAGCTGTTCTTGAAGGGCCTTTTCGGCTGCACGAAATTCAGCGAGTCTGGACAATATCTTTACTCCAATAGTGTGTTTGGCTGATACCAACCGCAAACAAAGCTATAAGCCAAGAGCCTTGTAGCGACTCGGTGATAGTGGCTCACCTGTCAATTTATCGCAGGCATGTAAAATTGTAGTAGTTAATTGGCCAAGAGTAAATCCTGTCTTTTTTTTCATGTAACGGCAGTAGTGTTTTGATTCAAATTGGTGCGTGCAATCGTTGTTTTGCCGGTTAAATTCGCGAGTTAACGGTCGCTTAATGCACTAATGAATTCCGCGCCGGGCATGGGTTTGCCGTACAGATAACCTTGCAGGAAGTTGACCTGATGCGCGCTCAGGTAATCACTCTGTTCACGGGTTTCGACGCCTTCGGCCACCAGGGCAAGGTCGAGCTTGACCGCCAGTTCGATGATGCTGTCGAGGATGTGGCTGGAGAGCGTGTCGATGCCGATCATGGCGACAAAACTCTGGTCGATTTTCAGGAAGTCCACATTGAACTGCCGCAGGTAGCCAAGGCTCGAGTGGCCCGTGCCGAAGTCGTCGATGGCGATTTTCACGCCCAGTTCGCGAAGTTGCTCCAATAGTTGCAGGGTGATGGCCGTGGGCACGATCAGTTCACGTTCGGTCAGTTCCAGCACCAGATGGATCGAGCCCGGCTCGAACGCATCGAGAAATTCGCGACAGTCTTTGACCAGCTCCAGGTCCTGACAATGGCTGGCGGTGATGTTGATGCCGATGTGGAACGGCTTGTCGAATCCGGCGGATTGCGGCGCAAGCAGGGCAGCGGTCTGGCGCATGAGCGAGCGGGTCATCGGTACGATCAACCCGCAGTGCTCGGCAAACGGGATGAACAGATCCGGACGCACCAGGCCTTCCTTCGGATGTTTCCAGCGCATCAGCACTTCCGCGCCGGACCAGTTTTTGCTGTCGCCATGCACCACTGGCTGGAAATACGGAATGAACTCTTGAGCTTCCAGTGCCCGTTGCATTTCCTGGGTCGGTGCCGATGAGCGTTTTTGCAGGAAGTGACCGATTGACCCGGCAATCACGCCGAAGAAAATCAGCAAGCTGAACAATGGTGGATATTCGTTGCTCATGTATCGCCAGGTTTCACCTTCGGGAAAGCCGGCTTCCACGGCAAACGCATAGTGCCGGGAGGCCAATCGACTTTGCGCAACGGGCAGGTCCGGCGCGGCGCCCCTGTGAACCTTGCCGTCGGCGGCTATCCAGTCCTGGCCCACTTGCAGAAAGAGCAAGGTCTTGCGGCCGATCAAACGCAGAATATTGCTCAAGTGATGACCATCGAGAGTCGTCAGCGCACCTTTTTTTCCTTCGCTCAGGCGGTACACCAGCAAGGCGGAGTTGGGCGTCACCTGATTGCCGTTCATGAGCCATAAGGCGCCCTGGGTGAAGTCACCGGGGTTGACCTTCTCCTGGTAGTCGCCGAACAAAGAACTGCAATAGAGGTTGTTGTCCCACACCAGACTGGTTGATCGCACGAATGGGCCGCGAGTGACCTGCTCGCGCAGGGCCAGATTGACATCACTGCAACTTTTGCCCGCCAGCGGCAGTAGTTCGCGAGCGGCCTGGGCAGTGTTGTCGAGCATCAAGTCGAACTGGCGAATCGCTTCTTCGGCGGTTTGTTCTGCGTCTTGTTTGAGCGCACGCCCTGCTTGCATGTAAAGAATGGCGGCCCCCAGCAGCACCGGGAGCAATCCACTGATCAGGGTGACAGCCATTCTTGCGCTGCGACTGCGGGTTTTGGCTTTTAGCGGCATTCGCGAATCCTGTCACGAAGAAGTAAGGCTCTCAAAGGCTGGCAGGGCAAAACGCCTCCCATGAAGAGTCCGGGTACGGGCCATGATAGTTGGCCCTTGGCGGTTATGCCGCTCAACGCCAGTCAAGGCTTGCGGCCAGGTTGATAAAGGCCAGCGTCGCAGGTGACGCCTGGCGTCGATCGAGCACCGCCAGGCCGACCTGGCGCAACACTGCCGGCGACAGCGGTTTTTTCACGCAGCGGTCGTCAATTCGATTGGGCAATGAACCTTCGGCAACCACCGTCACCCCGTCGCCACGTGCGACGACATCCAGGGTACTCATCAACTGTGAGCAGCGATAACGGATGTTGGGTGTCAGTCGAGCCGCGGTGAACAGGCGTGAAACCAGCTCTGAAGAACCGGCTTCGGTCAGCACAAACGGGAAATCGCACAGGTCCTTCAGGCTCAGGCTGTCGAGAACCGCCAGCGGGTGGTCGACGGGCAGCAGCGCGACCATCTGGTCTTCGATCAACGCGACCGTGTCGAAGCGCTCCTCGGGCAACACCACAAAGCCGATGTCGATCCGTCGTTCCTCCAGCCACTGGAGCACCTGGCGGTCAGGGCCTTCGTCGATATGCACTTCTATGCCGGGATGGGCGGCGTGGTACTGCTGCAGAATCAACGGCAGCAATTTGATCGATGAGGTCGGGCCGAAGGAGCCGATGCGCAGCGTGCCGCGTTTCATGCCCCTCGCATCGGCCGCTTCCTGGCGCAGGGTATTGGCCAGGCCGAGCATCGCTCGGGCGCGCAGCAACAACTGCTGGCCAATGTCGCTCAACTCGACCCTGGATTGATGGCGGCGCAACAGCTCGACACCCAGCTCCAGTTCCAGGGACTTCAAGGCATGGGACACGGCTGATTGGGAAATTCCCAGGCGATTGGCTGCTGCCGTGAAGCCTTGGAGTTCGGCCACAAGGGAGAAAATCTCCAGTTGAGTGAGGGTCATGAGTGTTTGCTCATTTTACGATGACTGGGTATTAGCCCAATGATACGGCATCTCTCCAACATCCGGTCCTGTAATCCATGACAATCTGTGAGCAAAGTCTGGCAAAACCCTCGGATCTGCCGGTGTATTTGAAACTGGCGGCGGTGACCATGGTGTGGGGTGGCACTTTCGTCGCCGGGCGCTATCTGGCCGGCGGCCTCAGTCCGTTATTGGCGGCCAGCCTGCGGTTTCTGCTGGCCAGCGTGGCGTTGCTGCTATTTATACGCATGGCACGCACGCCACTGGTCCGGCCCAGCCTCCGGCAATGGCTGCAATTGTTGTTGCTTGGCTTTTTCGGGATCTTTTTCTACAACGTGTGCTTCTTTTACGGTCTGCATTACATCAACGCCTCACGGGCGTCCTTGATCGTGGCGCTGAATCCGGCGGTGATCGGCCTGGCTTCCTGGCTGCTGTTCAAGGAGCGGTTGACCCGGGCCAAGGTCGTCGGCATTGCGATCTGCATGGCGGGCGCGAGCATGGTGATCGTCAGTCGTGACCCGCAACTACTGGCCGGCGGTGTCGGTGCGGGTGCGGGGGCCTGGCTCGGCGACTTGCTGATTTTTGGTTGCGTCCTCGGTTGGGGTGTCTACTCGCTGTTTTCCAGGGAACTGAACCACAGCCTGGGACCGGTGCAAACCGTGACCTGGTCGATCCTGCTGGGCACCGCCATGCTCTGGATCACCTGCACCGTGCGCGGCGAGGTGAGTGTCGCGGCGATCGCTCAACTCGGTGCGCAGCAATGGATGAGCCTTTTGTACCTGGGCGTGCTGGGGTCGGCGCTGGCTTACATCGCCTACTACGACGGCATCCGCAGAATCGGCGCGACCCGTTCCGGGGTGTTCATTGCCCTGAACCCGTTGACGGCGGTGATCCTTGGCGCGCTGCTGCTGGATGAGCCGCTGACGCTGACCATGTGTCTGGGTGGCGGGCTGATTCTGGCGGGGATTTTCCTGTGCAATAAACCCCTTGCACGAGCAGGGAGAAAGGGGATTTGATACAGAAGGCGGACAAATTGATTTACGCTGTGTAGAATCGGTTTACGCATACAATAATAATCGTCTTCTGGCAGCAGAAGCCTCGCCCGCAAGAGCCTTGGGTCGACAATGAAGATATTCGGGTTTCAACTGATCTACGGTGACTTTCTCGCCCGCAGCGTGCGGGGCATCTCCTGTGCGCCACCCACCGGTCTCAGCATTGCTTGCAACTAACCTTTGTTAATTGATAAAGAATGATGAGGCGCCGACCATGGCAGATTTATACGAAAACCCAATGGGCCTGATGGGCTTTGAATTCATCGAGCTCGCATCGCCAACCCCGAACACCCTGGAGCCGATCTTCCAGATCATGGGCTTCACCAAGGTGGCGACCCACCGTTCCAAGGACGTGCACCTGTATCGCCAGGGCGCGATCAACCTGATCCTCAATAACGAACCCCACAGCGTGGCCTCGTACTTTGCGGCCGAGCACGGCCCGTCGGTATGCGGCATGGCGTTTCGCGTCAAGGATTCGCAAAAAGCCTACAAGCGCGCCCTGGAACTCGGCGCCCAGCCGATCCACATCGAAACCGGCCCGATGGAGCTGAACCTGCCGGCCATCAAAGGCATCGGTGGCGCGCCGCTGTACCTGATCGACCGTTTCGGCGAGGGCAGTTCGATCTATGACATCGACTTCGTGTTCATCGAAGGCGTGGACCGTCACCCGGTTGGCGCCGGCCTGAAGATCATCGATCACCTGACCCACAACGTGTATCGCGGTCGCATGGCCTACTGGGCCAACTTCTACGAGAAGCTGTTCAATTTCCGCGAGATCCGTTACTTCGACATCAAGGGCGAGTACACCGGCCTGACCTCCAAGGCGATGACCGCGCCGGATGGCATGATCCGCATTCCGTTGAACGAAGAATCGTCCAAGGGCGCCGGGCAGATCGAAGAGTTCCTGATGCAGTTCAACGGCGAGGGCATCCAGCACGTTGCGTTCCTGTCCGATGACCTGATCAAGACCTGGGACCACCTGAAAAGCATCGGCATGCGCTTCATGACCGCGCCGCCGGATACCTATTACGAAATGCTCGAAGGTCGTTTGCCAAACCACGGCGAGCCGGTGGACCAACTGCAGGCACGGGGCATTCTGCTGGACGGTTCGTCCGAGTCGGGCGACAAGCGCCTGCTGCTGCAGATCTTCTCGGAAACCCTGATGGGGCCGGTGTTCTTCGAATTCATCCAGCGCAAGGGCGATGATGGTTTCGGCGAAGGCAACTTCAAGGCACTGTTCGAATCCATCGAGCGTGACCAGGTGCGTCGTGGTGTGTTGTCCACGGACTAACTGATCTAAACGCTAAACATGTGGGAGCGAGCTTGCTCCCACATTTGTTTTGTGTGTGCTTAAGGTCTGCGCTGCCGCACCAGATGCTTGAACCCTTCGAACATCAGCACCAGCACGGCCATCCAGATCGGGATGTAGGTCAGCCATTCGCCGGCCTTGATGCTCTCTCCCAACAGCAATGCCACCCCCAGCAGCAACACCGGTTCGACGTAGCTCAACAGGCCGAACAGGCTGAACGGCAGCAGGCGGCTGGCAATGATGTAGACCACCAGCGCCGAAGCACTGATCACGCCGAGCAGCGGGATCAGCAGCGACAACCATGGATGCTGGTCAAACACAGCGAAACCTTGCGCGCCGCTCTGAACGAACCAGAACGCCACCGGCAGCGTCAATGCCATGTCCAGCCACAAGCCGCCGAGATTGTCCGCCGCCAGCCGTTTGCGCAGGATGAAGTAGGTCGGATAGCCAATGCAGACCAGCAAGGTCGCCCAGGAAAAACCACCGACCCGATATAGCTCGTTGATCACGCCCAGGCAGGCGAATACCACGGCAACTTTTTGCAGGTAGGACAGGCGTTCGCCGTAGGCCAGGCGGCCGGTCAGGACCATGGTCAGCGGCAGCAGGAAATAGCCGAGTGAAACGTCGAGGCTGTAGCCATTGAGCGGCGCCCACATGAACAGCCACAGTTGCACGCCGAGCAGGGCAGAGGAGGCGATCAGTGCACCCATCAGTTTCGGATTGGCCATGGCGCGCCGAACGATCTCCAGCACGCGCTTCCATTCGCCGGACGCCACCATGAACACGGTCATGCACGGCACGGTCAGCAGCATGCGCCACCCGAAGATTTCCACGCCGCTCAAGGGGGTGAGCAGCGACGTGTAGTAATACATGACGGCAAACAGCACCGAGGCTGAAACCGATAGAGCGATACCTTTAGACAAGCTGTCCTCGCGAGGTTGAAGGTGAAACAGGGGGCGCAGGATACGTGGTTTTAGCGGTGATTACTGACCAACACTCGCCTCCGTAGGAGCTGGCTTGCCAGCGAAAGCGGTCTTCCAGGCAACGAAGAGTTGTCTGAGATGACGCCTTCGCTGGCAAGCCAGCTCCTACGGAGAGTGCGGTTTTGTCAGGCACTGCGCGGTGTACGCCCCGACACAAAATGGCTCACATCATTGAACCCCGGTGTCGACGCATGCCCCGGCGTTACCAGCGAATCGATGAACGCCTCGTCCTCGGCCGTGATCTTCACCGTCTGCGCCTTAGTGTAGGCGTCCCACTGCGCTTCGGTACGCGGCCCGACAATGGCCGAGGTAACGGCGCCGTTGTTCAGCACCCAGGCAATCGCGAACTCGACGATGCCGACGCCGCGGCCCTGGGTGTACTGCTGGATTTGCTGGGCGATGCGCAGAGACTCGACGCGCCATTCGGTTTCCAGGATGCGTTTGTCCTGGCGTCCGGCACGGCTGTTGGCGTCCGGTGTCACATCCGGTGCGTATTTGCCGCTGAGCACCCCGCGCGCCAGCGGGCTGTAAGGCACCACGCCCAGACCGTAGTTTTGCGCCGCCGTGATCTGCTCGGATTCAGCCTGGCGGTTGACGATGTTGTACAGCGGCTGGCTGATCACCGGCCGGTCAACGCCAAGTTTGTCGGCCACGCGAATGACTTCGGCGATGCGCCAGCCACGGTAGTTCGACAGGCCCCAATAGCGGATCTTGCCCTGGCGAATCAGATCGCCAATGGCTGACACCGTCACTTCCAGCGGCGTGTTGTGGTCTTCGCGGTGCAGGTAATAGATGTCGAGGTAGTCGGTGCCCAGGCGCGTCAGGCTGGCATCGATGCCGTTGAACAGGTGCTTGCGGCTCAGACCGCTGCGGTTGGGGACGCCGTCCACAGGGCCGAAGCCGACCTTGGTCGCCAGCACCCATTCATGACGGCGGCTGGCGATGGCTTCGCCGACGATCTCCTCGGAACGGCCATTGGTGTAGACGTCGGCGGTGTCGATGAAATTGATGCCCTGGTCCCAGGCCTTGTCGATGATCCGCAGGGAATCTTCGGTGCTGGTTTGTTCGCCGAACATCATGGTGCCCAGGGTCAGGGTAGACACCTGCAGACCCGAATGACCCAGTGTGCGATAGCTCATGAGCAAATCCTTTTACCAGTGGGAAAGGCTCAATCAGATACCAGAACAGACGCATGGATCAAACAGAAATATCGAACACCCCGGAACAAACGGAACAAACCGGTTTATCAAACGCCCCGAAACAAACCGTAGGAGCTGGCTTGCCAGCGAAGGCGTCCTCAAGATCAACGCAAGATCCATTGGCCTCTTCGCTGGCAAGCCAGCTCCTACAGGGGGCAGGGGGATCAGGCGCGCAGCGTGCGGGTCATGCGCAACGCCAGCAGACTGCCGCAGACAATCACACCCGCCAGCAGGTACAGCGCCGCATCGGTCGAACCGGTGCTGTCCTTGACCCAACCCACCAGGTACGGGCTGAGGAAACCGGCCATCTGCCCCATCGAGTTGATCAGCGCCAGGCCACCCGCAGCCGCGCCGGCACTGAGCAGGGCCGTCGGCACCGGCCAGAACATCGGCAGGCCGGTGAGGGCGCCCATGGTGGCGATGCTCAGGCCGAGAATCGCAATGGCCGGGTTGGCGGCAAAGTTCACGGCGATCAACAACCCCAGCGCGCCCATCAACATCGGTACCACCAAATGCCAGCGACGTTCTTTGCGCAGGTCCGCCGAACGCCCGACCATCAGCATGAAAACGGCGGCCAGCAGGTACGGAATCGCGCTCAACCAGCCGATCACCAGGTTATCGCTGAAACCCAGGTTCTTGATGATCGACGGCAACCAGAAGTTGATCGCGTACACGCCGCTCTGGATGCAGAAGTAGATCAGGCCGAAGGCCCAGATCGCCGGGTTCTTGAATACCGCCAGCAGCGAATCGGACGTGGTTTTCGGTTTGTTGGCCAGATCGATAGCGTGGTCGGCTTCCAGCACCGAGCGCTCGAACGGGGTCAGCCACTTGGCGTTGGCGTAACTGTCGCTGAGCAGGAAATAAGCCAGCGCACCGAGGATCACGGTTGGAATGCCTTGCATCAGGAACATCCACTGCCAGCCGGCGAGACCGCCCTGGCCTGCGCCGAAGTGATTGAGAATCCAGCCGGAGAACGGGCTGCCGAGCAGACCGGATACCGGGATCGCCGACATGAACAGCGCCATGATGCGGCCGCGGCGGAAGGTCGGGAACCACTGCGAGAGATACAGCACCACGCCCGGGAAGAAGCCGGCTTCGGCAGCGCCGGTGAACAGGCGCAATGTGTAGAACCCGGTCGGTGTGGTAACGAACAGCAGGCAGGTCGACAGCGTGCCCCAGGTGATCATCATCAGCGCGATCCAGCGTCGCGGGCCGAATCTGGTCAACGCCAGGTTGCTTGGCACACCGCACAGCACGTAACCGATAAAGAAGATGCCGGCACCGAGGCCGTACACGGTTTCGCTGAACTTCAGCGCGTCGAGCATCTGCAGTTTGGCAAATCCGACGTTGACCCGGTCGAGGTAGTTGAACAGGTAGCAGATGAAAATGAAGGGGATCAAACGCAGGGTGATGCGCTTGTAGACGGCGTTTTTGTCGTCAGCGATGGCGTCGGACGCTACGGCGCTCTGTGTCATGGCGGCTCTCTCTTTATTATGATTTTTTGCGATGCAAAGGGTAACGTTGATCGCCAAGAGAGTCTCGACCACCCTCAGGGTGGCTGTCTTTGTGCCTGAGCACAGGGTTTGCAACCAAGGCCTGTGCGGGTGAACAACCCGTTCCATCACTGTCTTCAAGGATCACTTGCATGTTCGAACTCGATCACGACCTGGCCCAGGACATCGTCGACCGGGCGATGGCCATTCTGCCGTACAACGTCAACGTCATGGACAGCCAGGGCCTGATTCTGGGCAGCGGCGAACCGGGGCGGGTCAACACCCGGCATGAAGGCGCGCAACTGGTCCTGGCCAACGGCCGTGTGGTGGAGATCGATGCGCAGACGGCGATTCATCTCAAGGGTGTGCAGCCGGGCATCAACCTGCCGCTGATGCTCGACCAGCGCCTGATCGGCGTCCTGGGCATCACCGGTGAACCCGAGCAATTGCGCACCTACGCCGAACTGGTGCGCATGACCGCCGAAATGCTGGTGGGCCAGCGCAACCAGCAGGCCGAACAGCAATGGCGGCGCCAGCGCTGCGATGACTTGCTGGCGCTGCTGCTCAGCGAAGCCGGGGATGCTCCGCGACTGGTCGATGAAGCGCAGCAGTTGGGCCTCAAGCCACACATGACCCGGGTGCCGTATTTGTTCGAGCTGGGCCTGGAACACGCTCCAGGGCAAACCGTCGAGGCACTCAGTGCCTGGTTGACCAGCCGTCACCCCGACAGTTGGTGCGTGAGCTCGGCCAAGACTTCATTGCTCTGGTGCCGGCCGGCCAGCCAGTCGGTCGATAACGAGCGCTTGCTGGACAAGCTCGATGGCCTTGGCTGGAACATCCTGCGTATCGCCGTGGGTGGGCAAGCCGACGGGCTGGCGGGATTGCGCCGCTGCTATCGGCGGGTCGGTGACTTGCTGGCCTACGGGCGCGAGGTGCTGCCGCGCTCCCGATTGCTGACGCTGAACCGTTATCGGCTGCCGGTGATGCTCTGGCGCCACCGCAACGACGACGCCCTCGACGAATTGCTCAACCCGCTGCGCAAGGTCATTGCCAGGGACAGCAACGGCCAGTTGCTGGCGACCCTGCGCAGTTGGTGTGAACACGACGGCCAGAGCCAGGCTTGCGCCGAGGCACTGGGCATTCATCGCAACAGCCTGCGTTATCGGATGGAGCGCATTGCCGAACTGAGCGGGGTTGATCCACTAAGACTGGACGGCATGCTCGCGTTGTACCTGGGCGTGCAACTGTTGCCCGAGCCAGACGCCAACCCCCTGTAGGAGCTGGCTTGCCAGCGAAGAGGCCAGCGGATTTTGCGTTGACCTTGAGGACGCCTTCGCTGGCAAGCCAGCTCCTACGGAGGTCAGCGTGAATCATCGGGTTTTGTGGAAATGAACAATAATCCTCATCGGCGCTTGTGCAGCGGACCGGCGTTATTGTTCAAGGCGGCTGGCAGCATGTGGGCATTGGAACTGGAGAATTCCCATGAAAATCGTGATCGCCCCCGATTCGTTCAAGGACAGCCTCAGCGCTCAAGGCGTGGCCGACGCCATTGCATTGGGATTGGCGCAAGTCTGGCCAGATGCGCAGCTGATCAAATGCCCGATGGCCGACGGCGGGGAAGGGACTGTCGAGTCGATACTTGCCGCCTGCGAAGGCGAACTGCGTCGCACCACGGTTCGCGGGCCGCTGGGAACAGCGGTGGAAGCGGCCTGGGGCTGGTTGCCGCAGAGCCACACCGCGATCATCGAAATGGCCGAGGCCAGCGGATTACAGTTGGTCCCGGTGGCGCAACGGGATGCGTGCATCAGCAGCACTTTCGGTACCGGGCAATTGATCCGCGCCGCGCTGGATGCCGGTGCACAACGGGTGATCCTGGCGATTGGCGGCAGTGCGACCAATGACGCCGGCGCCGGTGCCATGCAGGCCCTGGGCGTGAAACTGCTGGACGCCCGGGGGCAGACGCTGTCACCGGGTGGCCTCGCCCTTGCGCAGTTGGCCCGCATCGATCTGAGCGGCATTGATCCGCGTCTGGCACAAGTGCGCTTTGACATCGCCGCCGACGTCAACAACCCGTTGTGCGGCCCCCACGGCGCCTCGGCGATTTTCGGCCCGCAAAAAGGTGCCTCGCCCGCGCAGGTCGAACAACTGGACCGCGCCCTGGGGCACTTTGCTGACCATTGCGCAACAGCCTTGGGCAAGGACGTTCGGGACGAGCCGGGCAGCGGCGCGGCGGGCGGCCTGGGGTTTGCCGCCAAGGCGTTCCTGGGGGCGCAGTTCAAGGCCGGAGTCGAGGTGGTGGCCGAACTCGTGGGCCTGGCCGACGCCGTAGCTGGTGCCGACCTGGTGATCACCGGGGAAGGGCGTTTCGATGCGCAGACCCTGCGCGGCAAGACGCCGTTTGGTGTGGCACGTGTCGCCAGCCAGCAAGGCGTGCCGGTCATCGTCATCGCCGGCACCCTGGGTGACGGTTATCAGGCGCTCTATGAGCACGGCATCGATGCTGCGTTTGCCCTGGCGAGCGGGCCGATGACCCTGGAGCAAGCCTGTGCCGAGGCGCCGCGCCTGCTGCGTGAGCGGGCGACCGACATCGCTCGCGTCTGGCGGACGGCCGTTCGCTGCGGCTGAGGTTTTTTCACAAAAGCCCCCGAAGGCAGTTTTGGCGGTGGATTTGCACGCCATGGTGGCGTGTTTCGCGATTTGAGATAGGGTTGAGGCTTGGAGCACCCGCGCGACAGGAGACAAACATGCGCTATTCAGCCTTGACCCAACGAATCGCCGGTGACGGAGCGGCGGCTTGGCAGATTCACGATCGAGCGCTGCAATTGCGCGAACAGGGTGTCGACGTCCTGCTGCTGTCAATTGGCGATCCCGACTTCGATACGCCGCAACCGATTGTCCAGGCGGCTATCGCCAGCCTGTTGGCCGGAGATACTCATTATCCTGAAGTGCGCGGCAGTCGGGGGCTGCGCGACAGCATTGCCCGCCGGCAGCGCCAACGCAGCGGTCAGGCGGTGGATGCCGGGCATGTGATTGTCTTTCCAGGCGCGCAGTGCGCGGTGTATTCGGTGGCGCAATGCCTGCTCGATCCGGGCGATGAAGTGATCGTCGCCGAACCAATGTACGTGACCTATGAAGGCGTGATCGGCGCGTGTGCGGCCACAGTGGTCCCGGTGCCAGTGCGTCCGCAGAACGGGTTTCGCGTCGACCCGGCGGATGTCGCAGCACGGATCACGCCGAAGACTCGCGCCATCCTGCTCAATAGTCCGAACAATCCATCCGGCGCCAGTTTGTCACTGGCGATCTGGCAGGAGCTGGCGGCGCTGTGCATTCGTCACGATTTGTGGCTGATCAGCGATGAGGTCTACAGCGATCTGCTGTACGAGGGCGAGCACATCAGCCCGGCGAGCCTGCCGGGCATGGCCGAACGGACGGCGACGATCAACAGCCTGTCCAAGTCCCACGCCATGAGCGGTTGGCGGGTGGGCTGGGTGATCGGGCCCAAACCCATGGCCGGGCACCTGGTCAATCTGTCGCTGAGCATGTTGTTCGGTATCCCGGATTTCGTGCAGAACGCCGCGCAGTTGGCGTTGGATCGTGACCTGCCGGAGGTGGCCTCGATGCGCGAAGAGTATCGCCAGCGCCGAGACCTGGTGTGTGCAAGTCTGGGCCAATGTCCGGGCCTCAGGCCGATTCGCCCGGATGGCGGAATGTTCGTGATGGTCGATGTACGCCAGACCGGGTTGTCGGCCCAGCGCTTCGCCGAACGGCTGCTGGAGGGCTATGGCGTCTCGGTGCTGGCCGGCGAAGCGTTCGGGCCGAGCGCGGCGGGGCATATCCGCATTGGTCTGGTGGTGGATCAGATGAAGCTGGCTGATGCCTGTCGGCGGATTGCCTTGTGTGCGACGAATTTGCTGGAGGCGCGACGGGCCTGATCGCCACAGCAAAAGATCGCAGCCTGCGGCAGCTCCTACAGGATTGATGTCCATCCACAAAACTGCGGTGAACCCGGTCCATGCAGGAGCTGCCGCAGGCTGCGATCTTTTGATCTTCAGCCTTTCCAAACCCCAGGATTCACCAAGTTCACAGGCCGCTCACCCGCCAGCGCCGCCAACAGGTTGTCCACCGCACACCGGGCCATTGCCTCCCGTGTTTCATGGGTGGCCGAGCCAATGTGCGGTGTCGCCACCACGTTGTTCAACTGCAACAACGGCGAGTCCTGATTCAATGGTTCGCGTTCGAATACGTCCAGCCCCGCTGCGCGAATCTGGCCCGTGCGCAAGGCTTCTATCATTGCCATTTCGTCGACCACCTTGCCCCGGGAAATGTTGATGAAGATGCTTTCGGGCCGCATCAGCGCAAACTCCTCTGCACCGATCAGCCCTTCGGTTTCAGCGGTCAGCGGCAACGTCAGGCATATGAAGTCAGCCTGCTGCAACAGCGCGGTCAGACTGCGGTACTGCGCGTTGAACCGCTGTTCCACCGCCGGTTTCGGCGAATGGCTGTGATAAATCACCGGCATGCCAAACCCGAAATGCCCGCGCTGCGCGAGCGCCTCGCCAATGCGACCCATGCCAATGATGCCCAGGGTTTTGCCGTGCACGTCGCTGCCGAAATGCGCGGGGCCGATATTGCGGGTCCAATTGCCTTCGCGAATCATGTTTGCCAATTCCACTACGCGCCGGGCCGTTGCCAGGATCAGCGCGAAACCCGTGTCCGCGGTGGTTTCTGTCAATACATCCGGCGTGTTGCTGAGCAGGATGCGCCGCTCGGTCAGGTAGTCGATGTCGTAGTTATCGACACCCACCGAGACGCTGGCAATGGCTTGAAGGTTGGGTGCCAGATCGAGCAGTTCGGCATCCAGTTTCAGGCTGGCACCCAGTAACCCGTGGGCGCGGGGCAGGGCATCGCGCAGTTTGCCCAGGCCCTCGGCATCAAGGCTTTCGATCAGCGTCACTTCGGTCTGCTCGTGCAGGCGAGCCATCAGCAACGGCGAGAGTTTTTTGTACAGGACGACCTGCTTTTTCATCTTCGGGATCTCAACTTCAATTCAGGAATGTGCCGTGGCGGTGCGCGTTACTGTGGCCGTGGGCCGCTCCCGATCGCTGGCGCCGGGCTTGAGGCAAATGGTCAGCAGCACCGAGAACATCAGCGCGCCGCTCATCAACAGGTACGAGGCGCCGGGCGAGCCGGTGGCGCTGTTCAGGTAACCGACCAGCCAGGAACCGCCAAAGGAACCGAGAGCGCCCATGCTGTTGATCAGCGCCATGGCGCCGCCCGCGACGTTGGCCGGGAGGATCTCCGGAATGATTGCGAAGAACGGTCCGTAAGGCGCGTACATGCAGGCGCCGGCTATCACCAGCAGGGTGTAGGACCACCAGAAGTGTTCGGCACCCAAGGCGTAGGAACCATAGAAGGCGATCGAGGCGATCAGCAGTGGCGGCCAGACGAAGCGTTTACGTTTTTGCAGCTTGTCCGAACCCCAGGACACCAGCAGCATGCCGATCACCGCCGCCAGGTACGGCAGCGCCGACAGCCACCCGGCCTGAATCATGTCCATCTGCGCGCCAGCCTTGAGGATCGACGGCAGCCACAACACGAAGCCGTACACGCCAATGCTCCAGCAGAAAAACTGCAGGGCCAGGATGATCACTTTGGGTGAGCGGAACGCTTCGGCGTAGTTCTTCACGGCCTTGATGCCGACCTGCTCGGCGGCCAGTGCGCTTTCCAGGTCTTGCTTTTGCTGGTCGTTGAGCCACTTGGCTTGTGACGGGCGATCATCGGCCAGGCGCCACCAGATGAATGCCCACAGCACCGCTGGCAAACCTTCGACGATGAACATCCAGCGCCAGCTGAAGTGCTGCACCAGATAGCCCGAGACCACCGACATCCAGAGCATGGTCACCGGGTTGCCGAGGATCAGGAACGTATTGGCCCGGGAGCGTTCGGCACGGGTGAACCAGTGGCACAGGTAGATCAGCATCGCTGGCATCACGGCCGCTTCGACCACGCCGAGCATGAAGCGGATGACGATCAGCCAGTAGGCATTGGAGACAATCCCGGTCAACGTCGCCAGGCTGCCCCAGAGGATCAGGCTGACGAAAATCAGCTTCTTCACACTGTGTTTCTGCGCGTAGATCGCGCCGGGTACCTGGAAGAAAAAGTAGCCGAGGAAGAACAGCGCGCCGAGCATCGACGACAGGCCTGGTGTGATCATCAGGTCCGCCGCCATGCCCGACGCGGCGGCGAACCCATAGTTGGCGCGATCCAGATACGCCAGGCTATAGGTGATGAACACGATGGGCATGATGTACCACCAGCGGCGGGTGGCGAGCGTTGCGGTTTTCATGGTGGTGCTCCTGAGCTTGTTGTTTTTGTCGCAGCAGGTAACGGTTTGAATCTTCGGTGCCTTTACTGGCCTCATCGCGAGCAAGCTCGCTCCTACATTGGATCTACGTTCGACACATGTCCCCTGTTGGCGCGAGCTTGCCCGCGATGGCGGCCTCAAATTAGCTGACCATTTCGGATCGGGTCGGCAACCCCTCC
Source organism: Pseudomonas sp. A-B-19 (assembly GCF_019947515.1). Lineage (NCBI taxonomy): Bacteria > Pseudomonadati > Pseudomonadota > Gammaproteobacteria > Pseudomonadales > Pseudomonadaceae > Pseudomonas > Pseudomonas sp. A-B-19. The sequence continues at coordinate 36,434 of NZ_JAGYGN010000020.1, read as the reverse complement.
ATATCCCCCCGGCTTTGCACCGCCCGGCTGCCAATCCAGTTGGCGCGTTTCACGGCCTCGACAACGCTTTGGTTTTCCAACAGCGCGCTGATCATGCCGACGGCAAAACCATCGCCGGCACCCACCGTATCGACCACCGATTCCACCGGCACGCCAGCCACGAAACCCTGATCAACATGTGTGCGGTAGTAAGCCCCGTGCGGGCCAAGCTTGATCGCCACGGCTTCGGCGCCCTGGTCGAGGTAGAAGGCGGCGATGTCGGCCGGGTCTTCAAAACCGCTCAGCAAGCGACCTTCGCTCAACCCCGGCAGCACCCAATGGGCGAGGGCGGCGAGGCGGTTGATCTCGGTGATCATTTGTTGCTCGCTGGCCCACAGGCTCGGGCGCAGGTTCGGGTCGAAAGATACACTGCGCCCGGCCTCGCGCATGCGGGTCATCAATTCGAATGACATCTGCCGCGCCGACTCCGACAGCGCCGGAGGAATGCCGGTGGCGTGCAGGTGTCGGGCCTTGAGCAATTGGGGCTCGATCGAGTGCGGCGACAGGTGACTGGCCGCCGAGCCACGGCGGAAGTACTCGACCACCGGATCGCTGCCATCGTCGGTGCGGGACTTGAGTTGAAAACCGGTCGGGTGGGCTGTGTCGATGCCGACGTGGCGGCAATCCAGACCTTCTTTTTCCAGGGTGTCGACCACGAACCGGCCCAGCGAATCGGCACCGACACGGCTCAGCCATGCCACGTTGAAGCCCAGTCGGGAAAGGCCAATGGCGACGTTGCTGTCAGCTCCGGCAATGCGTTTGTGAAAAGCGCCGACGCTGGCCAGATCACCCGACTGCTCGGCGACGAACATCGCCATGGTCTCGCCGAAGGACAGAATATCGATCTCAGACATGAGTACTCTCCCGATGTGATTGGCCGAGGTGGGCGAGTGCGGCGACGTGCTCGGTGGTCAGTTGCACCAGGTCATCGCCTTGCAGCGGATATTCCGCGGCCCGCATGACGCCCTGGGCCATGTGCTGCAGCAGGTGTTCCCACTGTTGCAGGTCACTGACGGCGGGCGGGATGGCGACCAGCTTGCCGTCGGCACGGCGCGTGACCGCTTTACAGTGCACATAACCGACGTGACGACCGAGCAACCGCGCGGCGCTGGCGGCGCACTGGTCCTGCCAGTGCCAATTGCCGATATCGAAGGTCATTTTGATCGGCAGCTCGTGCCGCTCGACGTCCGCGAAAAAGCGCTGGAAGGGTTCAATGCGGCCGCCGTGCAGGGTCTGGTCGTTTTCCACCAGCAACTGCACGGCGCTTTCGCCCAGCACTCGGGCGAGGGTCTGCAGATCGCTGTTGTCGGTGAAATAGCCCAACGACACTTTCAGCCATTTGGCGCCGAACGCCTGGGCGCGTTGCAGGGCTGTGATCAGTTCGGGGTTGGGTCTGGATTGCCCGGCCAGCCAGAGCTCCATGGGTGATGAATACACGCTCTGCAGGCCTTCCGCTTGAGTGGCATCGGCCAGTTGAGCGGGGTCCTCGATGGTCAGTAGTTCTTCACGCCACTCAATGCGCGTGGCGCCGGCGGCGGCGAGAATCTCGATGAAGCTGCCCTGGCCGCGTTGACGCACAAGGTCGGCGCCGTAGCTGGAAAGGCTGATGGAAACGGCTGGTCTGTTCATTGTTTTTGTACCTCTGAAACCGGTTTCATTTTTGTTCAAAAAAATATCGTAAGGTGGTTGGCACGAATCACCTGTAGGAGCTGGCTTGCCAGCGAAGAGGCCATAACAGTCAACCCAAATTCCCACAGGTAGACCCCCGCACAATTAACCGAGCCGAAAAATCCAGGGTCTTTACCGGTCCGTCATCCCCGCGCAGCCGCTTGAGCAGACACTCAAACGCGCTGGCGCCCATCTCGGTGGTCGGCTGCGCGAGGGCGGTAATGCCGCTGCCTACCAGCGGGTACCAATCCAGGTCATCGAGGGCGATCAAGCCCACGTCATCGAACAGGTTGCACTGGAGTTCACGCAACGCATGGGTGCTGGCCAGCGCCGCAACCCCGTTCGCGCAAAATACCGCCTTCGGGCCAGGGCCAGGCGTGTCGAGGAAAGATTTCAACTGTGCGGTCAGCTCGCTGCCGGTTTCGATGTGCGTGCCGCGAAGTGCCGGGCATTGCCCGATTTGCGCCTTGAAGCTGCTGACCCGCTCGATTCGTGAACTGGTGCCGTCAAACGGCTCGGTGACCAGCAACACATCGCGATAACCGCGCTCTTCAAGATGGGCGAGGGCCATCTCGACCGCCTGCGGGTTGTTCAGCCCGACCATATCGCTTTCAAGGTGTTCCACCTTGCGATCCACCAGTACCAGGGGCATTTCCCGGTGCAGTTCGTGCAATTGGTCACGGTGATGACCGAGGGTGTTCACGATCAGGCCTTCGATGTTGTACGAGCGCAGCAGGGCCAGGTGCTGGCGCTCTTGCTCGTCGTCGCGGTCGGTGTTGCACACCACCAGGCTATAGCCGTGCTGACGGCAGGCGGTTTCCACCCCGTGCATCACGGCAATTGAATAAGGGTTGCGGATATCGGCCACCAGCATGCCGATCAGGCGAGTGCGCCCGCGTTTCAGGCCACGGGCCATCTGGTTCGGGCGATAGCCGAGTTCGGCAATGGCCTGTTCGATGCGCTGGGCAGTGGCATCGGAGAGCAGAGCACGATCATCGCCAATGAACCGCGAAACGCTGGCTTTGGAGACCTTGGCGTGTTCGGCCACGTCGAGCATGGTCACGCGGCTGCGCTGGGCGGCGGAGAAATCGTTCACGGTCTGAAACCTTCTTATTGGATTTATAAGGTCAAGTGCTTCGTGAGATAGCACTGAAACCGGTTTCAGAAGACACCAAAAGTCAATTCGCCGTCAAGCCCCGGATGATTGATTGTCGAACAATGACCGACAAGCGGCGTTCAGGCCAACACGCTTAGCCAGGCAATAACAGGTCCATTGGAACGTTTGTACAGGCTTCAGCCGAACAGGCCGGCCGCGATGTTGATCGAGAACCCGAGAATGGCGGTGTTGAACAAAAAACCGATCAGCGACTGCGCGAGCACGATCTTGCGCATGCCCCGGGTGGCCACGCCGACATCCGAGGTCTGCACCGCCACGCCGATGGTGAACGAGAAGTACAGGAAGTCCCAGTAGTCGGGCGTCGTCAGGCCTTCGGCAAAGCGCAGCGCCGGCTCCTTGCCATTCCAGATGTAATACAGCCGCGCGTAATGCAGGCTGAAGATGACGCCGATCAGCAGCCATGAGCCGATGACGGTCAGCGCGGTGAAGCCGTAACGCATCAGTTTGCGGGTGGTTTCCAGGTCTTTGCTGCCGGCCAGTTCGAAGGTGATGGCCGCCAGGCTGGCCAGTGCCGCGATGCACACGAGAGCCAGCACCAAGCCGGCGTTTTCGTCTTCGATTTCGGCGATGCGTTTCACGTCGGTCGCTTTCGAACGCACGGTGAGCCAGAACATCAGCAACAGGTAGGTCCAGACGCCGGCATTCCAGCCGATGAGGATCTTGCTGATCGGCGAATCGGCCGGAGCCAGAATGCCCACCGCGATGCCCAGCAGGATGGCGGCGGACAGGCGAGGGTGGGTGCGTGCGAGAAAGATCATGGAGGCTCGCTGGGTTGGGGCTGTGCAATCACCTTAGCCCAGGTGTCCCCAATCTTGAAGTCAACGAAGCCCCTCGTAGGAGCTGGCTTGCCAGCGAAGACGGTGTGTCAGTCAACAGGGATGTTGAATGAGATGGCCTCTTCGCTGGCAAGCCAGCTCCTACAATGCGGGTGTGTGGGTTAGCGCTTGCGCACCAGCTTCATCACCACCACAAAAAACACCGGCACGAACACCACGGCCAGGGTCGCCGTGATCATCCCGCCGATCACCCCGGTGCCGATGGCTTGCTGGCTCGCCGAACTGGCGCCGGTAGCCAACGCCAGCGGCACCACGCCAAGAATGAACGCCATTGAGGTCATGACAATCGGCCGCAACCGCAGGCGTGCCGCTTGCAGGGTTGCATCGAGCAGGTCGTGGCCTTCGTCGTACAGGCTCTTGGCGAACTCGATGATCAGGATCGCGTTCTTTGCCGACAGGCCGATGATGGTGATCAGCCCGACCTTGAAGAACACATCGTTGGGCATCCCGCGCAAGGTCACCGCCAGCACCGCGCCGAGCACACCCAGCGGCACCACCAGCAGCACCGAGGTCGGGATCGACCAGCTCTCGTACAACGCCGCCAGGCACAGGAACACGATCAACAGCGACAACCCCAGCAGGATCGGTGCCTGGCTGCCGGACAACCGCTCCTGCAACGACAACCCGGTCCATTCCTGGCCCAGGCCTGCCGGACCTTGCGCCACCAGCCGCTCGATCTCGGCCATGGCTTCGCCGGTGCTGTGGCCCGGCGTCGGTTCACCGGAAATGCTGATGGCCGGGTAGCCGTTGTAGCGGGTCAACTGCGTCGGGCCCTGGGTCCACCTGGCCTGCACGAAGGCTGATAACGGCACCATTTTTTCGTGGGTGTTGCGCACGTGGATCTTCAGCAGGTCGGCCACCTGACTGCGCTGGTCGCCCTCGGCCTGCACCACGACGCGCTGCATCCGCCCCTGATTGGGAAAGTCGTTGATGTAGGCCGAGCCCACGGCCGTGGACAACACGTTGCCGACGTCGGCAAAGGACACCCCCAGCGCGTTGGCCTGCTTGCGGTCGACGACCAGTTGCACCTGCGGTGCCTCGGCCAGGGCGCTTTCGCGCACGTTCATCAGGATCGGGCTTTTTTCGGCCGCCGCGAGCAGGTCGGTGCGAGCCTCCATCAACTTCGCATGACCGAGACCACCGCGATCCTGCAGGCGGAACTCGAATCCGCTGGACGTACCCAGGCCATCCACGGGTGGTGGCAGTACGGCAAATGTCACTGCGTCCTTGATCTGGCTGAGGGCAACGTTGGCCCGGTCGGCAATCGAGCTGGCCGAATCGTCGCTGCCACGCTCGGACCAGTCTTTGAGCGTGCTGAACGCCAGCGCCGCATTCTGCCCGCTGCCGGAGAAGCTGAATCCGAGAATCACCACGCTGTCACGAATGCCCGGTTCCCCGGCGTTGTGCGCTTCAACCTGCTCGGCCACCTGCACCGTGCGGTTCTTGCTCGCGCCTGGTGGCAGCTGGATGTCGGTGATGGTGTAACCCTGGTCTTCCACCGGCAGAAACGAGGAGGGCAGGCGGCTGAAGCACACGCCCAGACCCACCAGCAGCACACCGTAGATCAGCAGGAAGCGCCCGCTGCGTTTCAGTGCATAGGCAACCCAGCCTTGATAGCGTTCGGTCAGTTGCTCGAAGCGACGGTTGAACCAGCCAAAGAAGCCGGTCTTTTCGTGGTGTTCACCCTTGGCAATCGGCTTGAGCAGCGTCGCGCACAAGGCCGGGGTCAAGCTCAGAGCGAGGAACGCCGAGAACAGGATGGACGTGGCCATCGACAGCGAGAACTGCTGGTAGATCACCCCGACCGAGCCCTGCATGAACGCCATCGGAATGAACACCGCGACCAGGACCAGGGTGATGCCGATGATGGCCCCGGTGATCTGCCGCATGGCCTTGCGCGTGGCTTCCTTGGGGGACAAGCCCTCGGTGGCCATGATCCGCTCGACGTTCTCCACCACTACGATGGCGTCGTCCACCAGAATGCCGATGGCCAGTACCATGCCGAACATGGTCAGCACGTTGATCGAAAAACCCAGCGCCAGCATCGTCGCAAAGGTGCCCATCAGCGCCACCGGCACTACCAGCGTCGGAATCAGCGTGTAGCGGATGTTTTGCAGGAACAGGAACATCACCGCGAACACCAGCAACATAGCCTCGCCCAGGGTGTAGACGACCTTGGTGATCGAGACTTTGACGAAGGGCGAGGTGTCGTACGGGATCTTGTATTCGACGTTCGCCGGGAAGTAGCGCGACAGCTCATCCATCTTCGCCCGCACCAGGGTCGCGGTGTTCAGGGCGTTGGCACCGGGCGACAACTGGACGGCGACGGCGGTGGACGGCTTGCCGTTCAGGCGCGTGGAAAACTGATATTCCTGGCTACCGATCTCGACCCGCGCCACATCGCCGATGCGCACGGTCGAACCGTCCGGATTGGCCTTGAGGACGATGTCGGCAAACTCATCGGGGGCCGACAACTGACCCTTGACCAGAATGGTCGCGGTGATTTCCTGGGTGGTGCGGGTCGGCAGATCGCCGATGCTGCCCGCCGAAACCTGGGCGTTTTGCGCGACGATGGCGGCATTGACGTCTGCCGGTGTCAGGTTGAAGGCGAGCAGTTTCTGCGGGTCGATCCAGATCCGCATCGCCCGCTCGGCGCCGTACAGCTGTGCCTTGCCGACGCCGTCCAGACGCTTGATTTCGTTCATCACATTGCGCGCCAGGTAATCGCTGAGCGCTACGTCGTCGAGTTTGCCGTCGCTGGAGGTGAGGCTGATCAACAGCAGGAAACCGGAGGAGACTTTCTCCACCTGCAAGCCTTGCTGGATCACAGCTTGTGGCAGGCGCGACTCCACGGCTTTGAGGCGGTTCTGCACATCGACCTGGGCCAGTTCCGGGTTGGTGCCCGGCTGGAAGGTGGCCTTGATGGTCGCGCTGCCCAGGCTGCTCTGGGATTCGAAATACAACAGGTGATCGGCGCCGTTGAGCTCTTCCTCGATCAGGCTGACCACGCTCTCGTCCACGGTCTGCGCCGAAGCGCCCGGGTACACGGCGTAGATTTCGATTTGCGGTGGCGCTACATCGGGGTATTGCGCCACCGGCAGTTGCGTAATGGCCAGCGCACCGGCCAGCAGGATGAACAGGGCAACCACCCAGGCGAACACCGGACGGTCGATAAAGAACTGCGGCATAAAAAAGCGTCCTGCTTACTGGCCAGTCACCTGGGCAAGTGGAAGATGGGTGTCGTCGATCTGCACTTTCTCGCCGACGCGAGCGTGCTGCAGACCCTCGATGACGATGCGGTCGCCAGCTTTCAGGCCGCCGGTGACGATCCAGCGATCGTCCTGCACGGCGCCCAGTTCGACCGGTTGCTGGCCGACCCGCTGTTCGGTGTCGAGCAGCAGCACCTGGGCGATGCCGGCGCTGTCACGCTGGATGGCCCGTTGCGGCACGCTGATGCCCTGCTGGTTGACCGCTTGTTCCAGGCGCACGCGCACGAAACTGCCGGGCAGCAAGTCGAGGTCGGGGTTGGGGAACTCGCTGCGCAGGATGATCTGGCCGGTGCCCGGGTCGACGGTGATGTCGCTGAACAGCATTTTGCCCGGCAGCGGGTAGAGGCTGCCGTCATCCTGAATCAGCGTGGCCCTGGCCTGGTCCTGGCCGACCTGCTGCAACTGGCCGGAACGGAAGGCGCGACGCAGCTCGTTGAGTTCACGGGTGGACTGGGTCAGGTCGGCGTGAATCGGGTTCAGTTGCTGAATCAGCGCCAGCGGTGTGGTTTCGTTCTGCCCGACCAGTGCGCCTTCGGTGACCAGCGCCCGGCCGATGCGCCCGGAAATCGGCGCGGTGACGGTGGCGTAACCGAGGTTCAACCGGGCGCGTTCCACCGCCGCCTTGTTGCCGGCAACGTCGGCGGCGGCCTGCCGGGCGTTGGCCCGGGCATTGTCGTAGTCCTGGCCGCTGATGGCCTTGTCGTCGATCAACCGGGCGTAGCGCTGTTCCTGCAATCTGGCCTGGAACGCGTTGGCCTCGGCCTTGCGCAACGCTGCTTCGGCGCTGTCCAGGTCAGCCTTGAACGGCGCCGGGTCGATGCGGAACAGCACATCGCCCTGTTTCACATCGCCGCCTTCACGGAAGGTTCGCTGCAACACCACGCCGGCCACACGGGCACGCACTTCGGCCATGCGCGGTGCGGCAATTCGCCCGCTCAGTTCGCTGCTGATGGTCAGTGGCCGCGCTTCGATGGTCTCGATGCGCACCGTGGCCAGCGGCGCCTGTTCCTCGGCGTTCGAGGCCTTGTCACACGCACCCAGTGTCAACGCCAGTGCAATCAGGCTGAGCCTGGCAAGCAGATTCTTCGACATGTAATACCCCAATAAAGACTCCCAGCATCCTACTGGGCGCAGGCGAGAGTAGCGGTGAAGCTTTGTTGGTGCTGTGTGAAATTGTGTAAGGGTTTTACTCAGGTGTGCGTGAGGGCGTATATCCTTCAGTCCTTGAATTTTATAGCGCCTGACAGGCCGTCTTCGCTGGCAAGCCAGCTCCTACAGTTGAAATGCGATCCCCTGTAAGAGCTGGCCTGCCAGCGAAAGCGAGCTGATGGTCACCACCGCATTTGCTGGAACACCCCATGCCCAACATCCTCCTGGTCGAAGACGACACCGCCCTCGCCGAACTGATTGCCAGCTACCTGGAGCGCAACGGTTATTCCGTCAGCGTGATCGGTCGTGGTGACCATGTGCGCGAACGCGCGCGGCTCAACCCGCCGGACCTGGTGATCCTCGACCTGATGCTGCCCGGTCTCGACGGCTTGCAAGTCTGCCGTTTGCTGCGCGCCGATTCGGCGACCTTGCCGATCCTGATGCTTACCGCCCGCGACGACAGCCACGACCAGGTCCTGGGCCTGGAAATGGGTGCCGACGACTACGTCACCAAGCCCTGTGAGCCGCGGGTACTGCTGGCCCGGGTGCGGACCCTGTTGCGCCGCAGCAGCCTGGGCGAGCCGCAGACCGCCAATGACCGCATTCTGATGGGCAACCTGTGCATCGACTTGTCCGAACGTACCGTGACCTGGCGCGAGCAATTGGTGGACCTGTCCAGCGGTGAGTACAACCTGCTGGTGGTGCTGGCCCGGCACGCCGGTGAAGTGTTGAGCCGCGACCAGATCCTGCAACGCCTGCGCGGCATCGAATTCAATGGCACTGACCGCTCAGTGGACGTGGCGATTTCCAAATTGCGGCGCAAGTTCGACGACCACGCCGGCGAGGCGCGCAAGATCAAGACCGTGTGGGGCAAGGGGTACCTGTTCAGTCGTTCCGAGTGGGAATGCTGAGCCGATGTTCAGAATCCTCTTTCGTTTGTACCTGGTGACCATCGTCTCGTTCAGCGCCGCGATTTACCTGGTGCCGGATCTGGTGATCAAGGTGTTCCACGAGCGCTTTGTCACCTACAACCTCGATTACTCCCGCGGGTTGCAAACGCTGATCGTCAAACAGTTTCACGCGGCCCCGGCCGAGCAGTGGCCGGCCCTGGCGGCAGAAATGGACGAGGACTTCAATCCACTGCACATCGTGCTCAGTGGCAATGACGACAGCAGTCTGACGCCTGATGAACAGCAGCGCTTGCGCCGCGGCGAGAACGTCGTGCGCGTCGGCGATTGGGGTTGGCGCACACTGGCGGTCGCACCGCTGAATGAGCGCACTGTGGTGCAAATGGTCGTGCCACCCGATCCGCTGGACGTCAACCTGCTGTACTGGAGCATCAACGTGCTGATCGGCGCGACCATGCTCGCGTGTCTGTTGCTGTGGCTGCGCCCGCACTGGCGTGACCTGGAACGCCTCAAGGGCGTGGCCGAACGCTTTGGCAAGGGCCACTTGAGCGAGCGCACGCAAATTTCCCCGAGTTCCAACATCGGCAGCCTGGCCAGCGTTTTCGACACCATGGCCGGCGACATCGAGAACCTGCTCAATCAGCAGCGGGACTTGCTCAATGCGGTGTCCCACGAGTTGCGCACCCCGCTGACACGCCTGGATTTCGGCCTGGCGCTGGCTCTGTCCGACGACTTGCCGGCGGCCAGCCGAGAGCGCCTGCAAAGCCTGGTGGCACACATTCGGGAACTCGATGAACTGGTGCTGGAGTTGCTGTCCTACAGTCGCTTGCAAAACCCGGCGCAATTGTCGGAGCAGGTCGAGGTGTCGCTGGATGAGTTCATCGACAGCATCCTTGGTAGCGTCGATGAAGAGCTGGAATCTCCGGAAATCGTCATCGACGTGCTGCTCCACGGCCAGCTCGAGCGCTTCAGCCTGGACCCGCGCCTGACTGCCCGTGCCCTGCAAAACCTGCTGCGCAACGCCATGCGCTATTGCGATAAAAGAATCCAGATCGGTGTGCAGGTCTACGCCGACGGCTGTGAGATCTGGGTCGACGATGACGGCATCGGCATTCCGGATGACGAGCGCGAGCGGATTTTCGAACCCTTCTACCGCCTCGACCGCAGCCGCGACCGCGCCACGGGTGGTTTCGGACTGGGGCTGGCGATCAGCCGCCGCGCGCTGGAGGCCCAGGGTGGCACGCTGACGGTGCAAGCCTCGCCGCTGGGCGGGGCGCGGTTTCGCTTGTGGTTGCCGGCTTCGGCCTGATTGCGACAAGCGGCAGCTTCTTCTGTCAACTTTGACAGTAGCAAGACGCTGCGCTTGCGCGTTTCATTGGTCTGCGACCTCAAGAGAAAGCGGTAGGCTGGAGGAAAAGAATGAGCGCGCCAACAATAAGAATCAGCGGGCGAGGCACGATCAGTGCAATCCGGGACGTCAAAGTCGAGAGTGTGTCGACAAAATTCGCGATGGTCCTGCCCGATGGCGGCCATAGCAAATTGGCGATCAGGATCGGACCCAACATCACCGCAGAGGGGCGCGCCTGTTTTCTTGTTGGCGATGCAGTGAAATATACGATGACGAAGGGGGCTGACGGAGAGCTGCCGAGGGCGCACGACCTGGAGAGGGTGAGCGTCGATTTCTGGACAACGTGATGGCCTGGGGGGCTTTTTCGATCCCGCAAGCCATTGTCTGTGCTTCAGGCGCTCAGCCGACTGCGCAACAGCTTCGCCATCTCCTCCAGATCCGTCATCGGCTGATGCCCGATGAGCATCCAGGCGTGTTCCATGTCGGACCAATACACGATGTTCAGCTCGCGCCGCTGTTCCCGGGCGAAATGGCGGCTGCCGCTGTTGGAGCGGGTGACGCACAGCGCCATGGGGCCGTGCGCCGGATCGAGGTAGGTGATCTGGGCGATGGGCACACCGTCGTACTCAAGGATTTGCGCGCGCTTGAACTCGGCACGGGGCAGGCTCAGTTTTGCCAGCGCGAGGTCCAGGCCCAGACGCTCATCGATGGTCCGCAGTTGTGCCCGTTGCGAGGCTTCATCACCGGGTAAATGATCAAGGGTTTGCGGTACGTAGAGCGCCATGTAATCGGCCACCTCACCGCGCCAGTTGTGTGTCAGCCGACTCGCTTGCCAGCCGAGAAACAACCGGTCGGCCAGCACGCCGCCGGCCAACAGTGCGGCCGCGGCGGCAAGGAACCAGCGCCGGTTGAGCCCGGGGCGCACGGGCGAGGGCAGCGTCGCGAGCATGGCTTGCAGACGATCCACCGGCGCCTGCCGGGTCAATTCATCGTAGGCTTCCTTGAACGGCAGGCTGCTGCGACCCAACCATTGCAGGCGCAGGCCGAGCATCGGGTCGGCGCTGATCGCCGCGTCGATGCGCGAGCGCTGCTCGGCATCGAGTTGGTTGTCGAGGTAAGCCACCAGTTGTTCGTCCGAGGTTCTTGCGCTCATCAATGTTCTCCTCGGTAAGGATGTGGCACCGTATGCAACGGCGGATATTCGGCCAGTTTCGCCCGAGCGGCGGCCAGGCGACTCATCACCGTGCCGATGGGCACTTGCAACACGTCGGCGACTTCGCGGTAGGACAAGCCTTCGACGTAGGCGAGAAAAACTGTTTCGCGCTGGGTCTCGGGTAACGCATCGACGCGGCGGATGACCTGCGCCGCCAATACATGGGTCTGCGCCACGGATTCACCATCGAATGACAAGGCGTCATCGGCATCCACCTGGCCCTGGCCCTGACGCACCCGCCGGGAGCGGATTTCGTTGAGCCAGATCGAATGCAGAATGCTCAGCAGCCAGCGGTCCATGCGCGTTCCCGTCACGAATTGCCCGGCCCGCTCCAGTGCCCGCACGCAGGTGGCTTGCACCAGGTCATCGGCAACATGCCGTTGACGGGACAACAGCAGGCCGTAGCGCCATAAACGCGCCAGATGCTGGTTCAGTTCCGTTCGTATTGTCTGATCGCTGGCGATGGCGACCTCCGTCCACTCAGGTTTTCGATGAGTCGTTGATGGCTTCGGCCAGGTCCTGGTACTCCTCGCACTGGGTATTGCCGCAGATGGATCTGATCTGCTGCAGTTGTTCCTGCGCGAGGTCCAGCCGGCCTTTGATTACATAAGCCTCGCCGAGGTATTCGCGGACTTGCGCGTACTGCGGGTCGAGTTTCACCGATTGCAGGTAATAGCCGATGCCTTCGTCGGTACGCCCCAGTTTACGCGTAGCGTAGCCGCGATAGTTCAGTGCTTTTGCCGTGTTTGGCTGTTTAAGCGTGTCGAGCAGGGCCAGGGCTTCTTCGTATCGACCGTCCTTGGCCAGTTGCCAGGCATAGTTGGTACGGTCTTCGTCCGGCACCAGGTTGCTGGCCTGCCTGACGCACCGATGTGATCGGGTATCCAGCACCTGACCTTTCGGGCAGCTGGGCCGGCTGGGCATGTCGTCACCGCCACCACCACCGTTGGCCAGGGCGAGGGAGCCGGACAACGCGACGGTCAGCAACAGCGGGGTCATCAGAACGGCAACACGAATATTCATGGGCTTTGCTCCAGAGGTTCATGCGTTTCAGATCAGGTCGCGTCCTTTCAGACGCAGTGCAAGGTCGATGTGATGAGAACACTGCAGCATGAACAATTATTCGTTGTGGGAGCGAGCTTTTGTGGCAAGGGGGCTCCCACATTGGAGTATCAACCCAGCAGACGAATCGGAGCCCCTGCCGCCCAGGCCTGGATATCCTCGATCATTTGCGAGAAAAACAGCTGGTAGTTCTGTTGGCTCACGTACCCGACATGGGGTGTCGCCAGCACGTTATCCAGGGTCCGGAACGGATGGTGCGCAGGCAGCGGCTCCTGCTCGAAGACGTCCAGTGCGGCACCGGCCAGCCGTTGTTTCTGCAGTGCCTTGATCAGCGCCGCTTCATCGACAATCGGTCCGCGGGCGGTGTTCACCAGCAGCGCCGTGGGTTTCATCCAGCCCAATGCTTGCGCGTCCACCAGCCCCCGACTGCGCTCGCTGAGCACCAGGTGCACCGACAGCACGTCGGCCTGTTCGAACAGTTCCTGCTTGCTGACATGGGTCACACCGACTTGGGCCGCGCGCTCCGCGGTGAGGTTTTCACTCCAGGCGATCACGCGCATGCCGAACACCTGACCGAACTGCGCGACGCGCTGGCCGATGCTGCCCAGGCCGAGGATGGCCAGCGTCTTGCCATGCAGGTCGCCACCCAGACCTTGTTGCCATTGGCCAGCACGCAGGGCATTGGCTTCGAGCACCAGATTGCGGGTAGCGGCCATGATCAGCGCCCAGGTCAGTTCCGGTGCGGCGTGTTTGTAGCTGTCGGTGCCGCAGACCTGAATGCCCAGCGCAGCGGCGGTTTTCAGGTCCAGGGCGGCGTTGCGCATGCCGCCGGTCACCAGCAGTTTGAGCTTCGGCAGGCGGCGCAGCAGGTCTTCATCGAAACGGGTGCGCTCGCGCATCACGCAGATCACCTCGAACCCCGCCAAGCGCTCGGCCAGGGATGGGTTATCGGTTGGGTAGTCATGGAGAAAACTCACCTGGCCGACGCTGTCCAGCGCCGACCAGTCCACCACGTTCCGCGCCACATCCTGCCAATCATCGAGCACTGCAATCTGCACGGGCATCAGCCTTTCCTCTTCAACGCACGGGGTTGGTCTTGTTCAGCCAGGCCAGCAGGGCCTGGTGGAATTCTGCCGGTTCTTCCATCTGTGGCGCGTGGCCCATGCCAGGGAATTCGACCAGCGTGGACTGGGGAATCAGCCTGGCCACCTGTTTGCCGAGGACGTCATAGTGCCCGAGCCTGGCCTTGACCTCGGGTGAGGCGATGTCACTGCCGATGGCGGTGGTGTCGGACGTACCAATCAACAGCAGGGTCGGCATCTTCAGGTTCTGGAATTCGTAGTACACCGGTTGGGTGAAGATCATGTCGTAGATCAGCGCCGAGTTCCACGCGACTTGCGTATGCCCCGGGCCTTTGTTCAAGCCGGCGAGCATGTCGACCCAGCGATCGAATTCCGGCTTCCAGCGGCCGCCGTAATAGGTGTTGCGCTCGTAGGTGCGGATCCCGTCGGCATTGAGTTTGAGTTCGCGTTCGTACCATTGGTCAACGGTGCGATAGGGCACACCGAGGGCTTTCCAGTCTTCCAGGCCAATGGGGTTGACCAGCGCCAGTTGTTCGACCTGTTCGGGGTATAGCAAGGCGTAGCGGGTGGCGAGCATGCCGCCGGTGGAGTGCCCCAGCAGGGTGGCTTTCTGGATGCCCAGCGCCTTGAGCAATTGTTGGGTGTTGGTCGCCAGTTGCTGGAAGCTGTACTGATAGTGCGCCGGTTTGCTGGAGGTGCAAAAACCGATCTGGTCCGGGGCGATGACCCGATAGCCGGCGTCGCTGAGGGCTTTGATCGAGGCCTCCCAGGTGGCGCCGCAGAAGTTCTTGCCGTGCATCAACACCACGCTGCGACCATTGGCCTTGCCGTGGGCGGCGACGTCCATGTAACCCATTTGCAGGGATTGGCCCTGGGATTCAAAGGCGAAATGCTTGAGGGTGTAGGGGTAGTCGAAACCTTGCAATTGGGGGCCGTATGCCGGTCCTTCGGCGTAGGCAATGGCGGGCAGGGCGGCGGTCAGCAGCAGGCCGGATAACCAGAGGGTGAGGGGACGCGACATGGGAGAGCTCCATATGATAGCCGCCGATGCTGGACCGGCTCGATTAGGGCGCTATTAAACACAGGCAATCGCCGCCCTCGATGGTTCACCCCATCCAGCCCTGGGTCGCCACGACCAGCACACCGTAGCGGGCGCCTTTGGCCAGGGTGACGATCAGCAGAAAACGCCCCAGCGGTTCGCGCATGACCCCGGCGACCAGCGTCAGCGGATCGCCGATCACCGGCAGCCAGCTGAGCAGCAATGACCAATGGCCGTAGCGTTGGTAATGCAGCCGGGCTTTTTCCAGGTGTCGGGGGCCTACCGGAAACCAGCGCCGGCCGCGGAACCGCTCGATCCCGCGCCCCAGCCACCAGTTAAGCAGCGACCCCAGAACGTTGCCGAACGTTGCCACTGCCAGCAGTGCCCAGAGCCAATACCGATCGCTGAGCAACAGGCCCACCAGCACGGCTTCGGATTGCAACGGCAGCAGCGTGGCGGCACCGAATGCCGCGAAAAACAGCCCGAGGTACGCGCCGGACATCAATGGGCGGGGTAATCCGCAACCACCACGTCAGTGCCATCCTTTTTCAGGCCAATGACCTGATAGGCATCGCTCATGCCGTCCATTTCCATGCCGGGCGACCCCATGGGCATGCCGGGGGCCGCGACGCCCAACAGATCGTCGCGCTTGCTCAGGGCCAGGACCTGGTCGGCCGGGACATGACCTTCAACGAATTTGCCGTTGATCAGTGCGGTGTGGCACGAAGCCAGACGCGGCGGCACACCGTGCTGTTGCTTGAATTCACTCATGTTGGCTTCGACATGGTCTTCGACCTTGAAGCCGTTTGCTTGCAAATGGCTGATCCATTTTTTGCAGCAACCACAATTGGCGTCGCGATGAACCTCGATCGGGATGAGGTCGGCGGCCTGGGTCAGGGAGGACATGAACAGGGCGCTCAGGGCGATCAGTCGCAAGTGGGGTCGCATGGGGAAACTCGTCTCGGTTCACGGGCAAAAACGCATTCTGACCACTTTTCCGGGTCAGGTATTCATGGAGTGTTTCGAATTACTACAGAGCTCGACAGCTTCATCATCGTAGATCAACGCTGTCAGGCAGATGAGGGGGGCATTACAAAATTGTCAGGTCGGACCTTGAGCGCCGCTGGCGACGCTCAAGGGTGACGGTTATCGGTCGAGCAGTTTCATGACTTCTTCCGGATAGCGTAGGCCCGCGGTGGCATTTGCCGGAAAGATCGCTTCCAGCGCGTGCAGTTCTTCGGCGTTCAGCGCCACCTCCAGAGCGGCCACGTTTTCTTCCAGATATCTACGTTGCTTGGTGCCCGGAATCGGTATCAGGTAATCGCCCTGGGCCAGCACCCACGCCAGCGCCAGTTGGCCCGCCGTTACGCCTTTCTCTGCCGCCAGCGCTTGTACCTGTTGCACCAGTAGCAGGTTTTTCGCGAAGTTTTCGCCCTGGAAGCGCGGGCTGAAGCGGCGGTAGTCATCCGCCGCGAAATCATCCGGGCTTTTCAATGCGCCGGTCAGAAAGCCTCGGCCCAACGGGCTATAAGGCACAAAGGCGACGCCCAGACGCTGGCAGGCCGCCAGGCAACCGTTTTCTTCCTGGTCACGGCTCCACAATGAATATTCACTTTGCAACGCACTGATCGGATGAACCTTGTGCGCCCGTTCCAGGGTCGCCACCGATGCCTCGCTCAATCCCAGGTAACGCACCTTGCCGGCACTGACCAGTTCGGCCATGGCGCCGACGGTTTCCTCGATAGCCACCTGTGGGTCGATTCGGTGCTGGTAATACAGGTCCAGAGTGTCCACGCCGAGGCGTTTCAAGCTGCCATCGATGGCTTGGCGAATGTACTCCGGCCGACCGTTGACGCCCCGGGCCGTGGGGTTGGCCGGGTCGCGGACGATCCCGAATTTGCTGGCCAGGAACACTTGATCGCGCTTGCCGGCAATGGCCTTGCCGATCAGTTCTTCGTTGGTGTGCGGGCCGTACATATCGGCGGTATCGAGCAGATTGACACCCAGCTCCAGCGCGCGGTGCAGGGTGGCTGTGGCTTCGCGGGTGTCCGTGCCGGTGGTGTAAAAGTCGGTCATGCCCATGCAGCCCAGGCCGATGGCCGACACCTGCGGACCATTTTTTCCCAATTGACGTGTGTGCATGAAATCAGCTCCCTGTGAAGTGAGTCGCTATTGTTCGCCTCGACAGAAACAAGATAAACCGGCTAAAACGGCTATCACTATTCGTTAAATCTAAACAATCAGCCGGTGGAACCAGCAATGGACCGTTTTAACGCCATGCGCGTCTTTACCCGAATCGTCGAACTCGGTGGCTTTGCCAGGGCCGCCGACAGCCTGCAATTGCCCCGGGCCTCGGTGACCATCCTGATCAAGCAACTGGAGGCGCACTTGGGGGTGCAACTGCTGCAACGCACCACGCGGCAGATCAGCCTGACGCTCGACGGTGCGGCCTATTACCCGCGTTGCGTGCGCTTGCTGGCGGATCTTGAAGAGACCGAAGCGGTGTTCAGCGCGGCGCGCCACAATCCCAAGGGCTTGTTGCGGGTGGACATGCCGGCGGGAGTGGGGCGCTTGGTGGTGATTCCGGCGTTGCCGCAATTCACCGCCCGCTATCCCTTGATCGAGCTGGAAATCGGCCTGAATGACCGGCCGGTGGACCTGATTCGCGAAGGTGTCGATTGTGTCTTGCGTGGAGGCTCGCTGCTGGACGATTCGCTGGTGGCACGGCCGTTGGTGATGATGGACCAGGTGACCTGTGCCAGCCCTGACTACCTGCAGCGGCACGGAACGCCCCATACCCTGGACCACCTGGCCGGGCACCGGATGGTCGAGTACATCTCCAGCAACGCGAAACGCTATGGGCTGGAGTTTGTCGTGGATGGCCAGGTGCAGCCGGTCGATCTGCCCAAGCAGGTGGCGGTCAACAGTGCCGATGGTTATCTGGCGGCGTGCGAGGCCGGATATGGCCTGGTGCAGACGCCGTACTATCACGTCGCCCGGCAACTGCAGGAGGGGCGATTGTGTGAAGTGCTGAAGGAGGTGCCGCCACCGGGCATGCCGATGACGGCGCTTTATCCGCCGCACCGCCAGTTATCCCGGCGGGTGCGTGTGTTTGTCGATTGGCTGGTTGAGTTGTGTGCCCAGCCTGGCAATGACTTCTATCGAAAGGACTCAGGAGGTTGAACAGCTGTTAACGATGTTGGTAATAACCTGGTCCGCGATGATCGTAGTGGTGATGGTGGTGCCAGCCCCCGTAAGGGTAAACAATGCAACCGCCCAAGGTCAGGATGGCCAGCAGAGGCATCAGCAATGTGATTCGACGCAACATGTGAAAGTCCTCATGGTTATCGCCGTTATGAAGCTAAAACTCTTCATCGGCTGTAACATGAGACCCCCGCTTGCAGTTGTTTATCCCCGAAACAGGGTAGGCACTTGGCATGCGTATCGATACAAACCGGATACATTTCAAGATTCAGGAACCTGCAATGACTCAGTCGCAACGTTTGAAATACTCGATTCTGATCTCCCTGGTGGTACTGGGGATCATGTTTGGCCTTTCCTGGTTGCAGAACACCGGCGTCATCAGTGAAAAAGTGTTCCAGTACATCGCCATAGGCGTGGCGGTGATCGTGGTGGTCATCAATGGTGTGATGCGCCGCAAGGTCAAGCCCTGATCATTCGATCATTGGTTGCGCAAAATGGCAGCAGCCTGGGGATGCAGGCCGTAGCTTTTGTCGGGGTTGAGGACAATCACGCCTTCGCTGCACAAGCGCTTGAGCACTTCACGCACGCTCAGAAATGACAACGGAATATCCAGCTCCAGCAATTGGCTGTGCACGCCACGCACGCCCAGGCTGCGGTCGTTTTCGGCGGCCGTCAGCAGGGTATCGATGACTTTCAGGCGGATCAGGCTGGTTCGCAGGCCAAAGCTTTTGAGCAGGATTCTGATCCGTTCGTTGCTGTGACGATCGGTACGCTCGAATACGCCGACTACCATGGAAGTACCCTTTGGCGCATTGCTACCGTCCGTTGGCAGTTGCGAGTTGTACATTGCAAAAACTCCTTTTCAGAGCCTGATCAGGAAAAAGTGGGCGCTCTTGAAAGACTAGACGCATGAGCCGTGCAAATCATGAAGGCTCAAATGTAGAAAATTTGTCGCCATCGTGTGATCAACCTGTCAGTCCACGGGCCGATGCACGGTAAAAAACCTGAATTTCTGATGCGAGCTTCGTCCCTGCGGGGAGGCGCGGTGCGCGTGGGCATCCGCAGCTGTAGCCATCGTTTTTCGATCAGGAGCGAGCGTGATTATTTTCAGCCGGTTCACCAGGTTGAGCCTGGTGGGTGTGACTCTGGGGTTGAGCCTTGGGGCAAGCGCGGGGCCTGGAGCGTTGCATGAACGTTGAAGGCTGCACCCGGCAAAGGTGGCGGCTTTTTCAGCTTTTCGGGGTCTTTTGCGGAATCGCGTTGACCACCAGATTGCCGTTCTGGCTGCGGGTCAGGTACACCGGCAGCACTCGCGGCAAGGATTTCACCAGGCCGTCGATCTCTTTGATGTTGTAGATACCGTCGATATGGATCGAACCGGTGCTGTTGTCAGCGAGCATCAAGGGTTTTTCCAGGTAGCGATTGATCAAGGGCAGTGCGTCGCTCAGTGCCAGATCGTCGAGTACCAGTTTGCCCTGGCGCCAGGCCAGCGAACGGTCATTGTCATGGGTCTGGCTGATGCGGGGAATGAAGTCGCCGTGGCGATAAACGGCCTGCATCGCCGGGTCGAGGTGCAAGCCCTCGCCGGGCCGGTCGGCGTTGCTGCTGACCAGTACCCAGCCTTCGCACAGATTGACCTTGACCTGGTCTTCATACATCCAGACGTTGAATCGGGTACCGGTCACGCGAATCCGCCCTTCGGCGGCCTTGACCACAAACGGGTGACGGGTGTCATGGCTGACACTGAAGAAGGCTTCGCCTTTTTTCAGCGTGACTTGCCGTTGATCCTTGTAGTTGCTGTAGGTCAGCTCGCTGCCCAGGTTCAGTTCCACCTGGCTGCCGTCCTTCAAGGTGACCGTGCGAACATTGTCGGTCGCATCGAAATGCTGGTACACGTTCGGTACCCAGCCCAGGTGCCAGCCGCAATAACCCGCCAAAGGCAGCACCAGGGCACACACCGCTGCGGCAATACCCAGGCGTCGCCACAGGGTTTGCCGTTGAGTGCGAACCAGCGGCACGACGGGTGCGGGATGGGGCAAGTCGCCGGCGACATCCCGGATCTCCAGCATCGCTTCGTACTCGAAGGCGTGGAGCGGATGCGCATTACGCCAATGCTCGAACGTCTGGCGCTCTTGCTCGGCGCAGTCGTTGGCGTGCAGACGCATGCACCAATGCGCGGCGGCATCGGTGATGGCGTCGTATTCGGCTTGCGAGAGCATGTGGTCGGTCATTGGCTCATCCTGATTTCGTGCATTCTAACCTTGGGGGGAAGTCTGCGAGAACATCAGTCATGGCATTTAACCATCAGTGTGTAGTTTTTTTTAACGCCTCGCCTCTGGAACACCTGCTGTCGGGGGTAGCCGTATCCACAGAGCGCATGAAACAAGATCAGGACAAATACCGCTGTGCCGCGCAGATCCGCAGATCTGCGCGTTATTACGTCGAAATCAGGTTTCAGAGGTCGAAGTGTCTGGCACCGGGTCCAGTTGCCGGCCCATTTCGCAGATCAAAAAGGCGATGGAGTCGGCATTGTGCAAAATGACGTCGGTTCGGATCTCCGAATCCTGCCCGTTCAAAAAAGCTTCCCGTGCCTTCTCCATGGTCTTGCTGCCAGTCAGCCGCAGGATGGCCTTGCCGACGTGATAAGAACCCGGAATCGAATCCAGGTCGATCCACGTTTGCTGCCCACTGTTCCAGCGTGCGAACAATTCTTCCTTGGGTGTTTCCATCGACAGGGCTACTCGCTGGAAGTCCATCTGATTCTGTTTCATGGCTGCGCCATAGGCGGTGATCGATGCCACCAGATCGCTGAACGGCCGCCTGGCCTCAAGGTATGCAATGTCCACAGCCCCGGAAAACAGATGAGCGAACTCGTGTATCAGCGTGGCGGCCTGGCTGTGGCCGTCGACGTCGAAGGGTTGTGTCAAACAGGATTTGTACCAATCCAGTTGTTGATCGAAGAATCGTTCCGTGAAATGCACATGGCGCTGTTTATCCTTGTCCAGGACAAACGCGACGAGGCTGTCCTTCGGGTTCCGGTTTGAACCCACGATAAAACGTTGCGAGTTCATCCAGTCTTCATCAGGGTCGACCAGCGCGTTACAGATGGGAACGATAGCCTGTTGGATTTTGTCGATCAGTGCGTTGTCGACCTGCCCGACATCAAAGAACTGTTTGAGGAAGGTATCAAGCCGTGTGCCCGGGACGAGTTTGCGCAGTTGCACCAGGTTGTGCAGGCTGTTGAACGCGTAATAGCGAGCCATGTCGATGGCCTGCACGATCATGCGGGCTTTTTCGGGATGTTTTGCGTGGATTTCCTTCATCCCCCGGGCCTCGATGTTCAGCACCTCCCGGGCAGCATGGGCATAAGCGAACTGATTGTGCATTTTCGAGAGGGCTTTGCCGAAATGGACGGTGTGGGTGTCCGGGTCGATCACCAGTTGCTTGTCAGGCGTCGTCAGTAACACAGGGCCTTCTTCCTGGCCTTTGACCATTCGCCATACCGCTCCGGTCTTGTTCACGCCGTACACTTTGCCGGCAATGGCGGCGAAAGTTTTCCGGCTGGCCGCTTCGAGGTAGGTGCCATCCGTGCGGTTTTTCGTCAGGTTCTTCAGCTCGACGGTGGTTTCGAACGGTTGCAGTCGTGTACGCAACGGTGCTGTCGAACGGACCTGCGACCAGGGTTGCGCAATCACGGGGGTGGCAGCCGGTTGAGCGATGGCGTCACCGGTTGCCTGGGCGCTGTCGACCCATCCTTCAAGCGATAACCGGCCCAACGTCAAGATTTGCACCGCACCGGCAATAAACTCCAGCAATGCAGTTTTCCAGTGATGCTCCTGCAGGGCTTCGGCCGAGTTTTTCGCGTCCTTGTAGGCATTCCACAGAAACTGGAGATACGCGAGTTTGCCCGGTAACAGCCCCGAGAAGAGTTTGATTCCGGAGCTGAACAGGTGTTTGACAACCTCCCAGTCCGACTGGCCTGAAACATGCGACTGGCTGCCGAGCAATCGTGTCAGCAGTTGGGTGTTGTCATGGAAAAAACGGCTGAGTACGTTGCCGCCGATGGGGTTGGACGCAAGAGTCATTTCGCTCAACTGGCCAATGGTGGATTCGAACAGGTTGCGTAACACTGCCTGCTCACTGTCTGGCAGGCGACGTATCAACATTTCCTGCAAGACTCCCGGCGTGTTGAGCGCCGAGACAACGCTGGCCTCATTTTCAAACTCTACAAACGGTGAGCCTGAGGGATGGTAGGGGGCATAGAGAATTTGTGGGCCTGTGTTGCCACCGCCAGGGCCGATCAGGTAAAGGCCCAGCGCTTTGACGGCGGCGGCGCCGGTTGTCTTGATCAGTTCCAGTGGCCGGACAATCGCATGTGCCCCCTGAACGGTAGTCCGGGCGATGGCGTCCGGCATGTCCAGTACCTGGTGAAGCAAATCGAATGCACTACCGGACAGCCGTTGCCGCAGCTTGAGTTCGTGGGCGTGTTGCAGCAGTTGCCAGGGCAGTTGTTTGACGAACCGCAGCATTCGGTTTTCGACGTCGGCTGCTTGACTCGACAAGTTGTCGGTGACCTGTCTGGCGTAGTCTTGCGCGATGTTCAATGACAGCAACAATTGACGGACTGCCGCCTGGTCCAGCCCGGCGGGCAGGGCTTGAAGGGTTGCCGAGCTGACTTTGAACCCGGTGCCCTGTGCGATGTTGACATGGTTCAGGGCGAACTCGGTGAGGCTCCTGGCGGGGCCGACCAGGGCCAGGTCGGGGGTGATTTCGATGTTGTCGGGGTCCAGCGGTTTTGCAGGGAAGCGGCTGGCGAGCAATGACGTCAACGTCTCATGCACGTACGACTTGAGGGGTTTGATCCCGTGCAAATAGTCTTTGTCCTCATCAACGCTGTTGCGGTATTGCTCCAGCAATTCAAGGTGCTGACGCTGGTCTTCCAGCGGAGCCATTCCAAGCCAGGCGGGCAGGGACTGCTGCTGGCTGATCGCCCGGGCAATCGAGGTGGCTCTTGTCAGGTTGGCGTTGAAGGCCGTCGTGGTCAGGGTTTTCAGGGCTTCTTTCTGCTTCGTTGCGCTCAGATCGAAGGTGCGTACGTGTTCGCAGCGAGCCAGAAAGTGTTCGAAGGACGATTGCGCGACCCGCTCCAATACAGATCCTTCAATCAGTCGCAGCGGTCCCAGTGAGTAGCGTTGGTGAAAGACGCGCTGGGCCGGGGTGAGGTTGTCCAGCAGCGCCAGGCGTTGTCGTGGGTCGAGCAGGCGGCGGTTCAGTTCCAGCCGTGCACGACTGATGGTGTCAAAGACTTCCAGGCCCTCGGCAGGTGTCCACAGGATCGACCTGCCGGAATGCAAGGCGTCGAGCCCGCCGCGCTCGGTCAAGAGCAGGCAATGGGCCAGGGGCAGGACATCGTCCTGAGCGGAGCACTCCAGCGTCAATGAGTAGGCATCGGGCCGGAAGCCCTTGAGCGACAGACGACTCTGCCGGTCTGCGTGATCCGGGTTGAATACGGTTTCGACAATGGCCCGGTCCGCATCCCGCAGTGATGTGCTGAGCCTGCGCAGACTGGCCTCGCCCCGGATGCCGACGGATAGCGCATGGCCCAGACGGGGTTTCATGTTTTCCAGATAAACCCGTTGCAAGGCGAGCGAAGCGACCGGTTGCGCCGCAAAATCTGCGTTTATCAGTGTTTGGATGTCGCTGAAGGTCTTGACGAAAGCTGCCGCGGTATCCGCCAGCACCATGGAGGGATTCTGATCGCCGACTAACACGGGCCGTGTGCTCCAGCGTCCGTCGGTCTCCAGTGTCAGCAGCCGTTCGCTGATCATCGAGCGGATATCCAGCGCCTTGTCCAACAGGGCGTGGATGTTCACGTTGCCGTCACTGTGACGGAACACCTGCAGGGCATATTCCATGTTCTGCAGTTGCTTGGTGACAATCGCGTCGAAGAGCTTGTGGAAGATCGCGCCGGACATCACTTCCCCGGTCACATTCGGCCGGTCAAAACCGATGAAACGCTGGCGTTCGTCCAGGCTCAGCAGGCCATAGAGCTCATCCTCGTGCCCGGCCGCGCTGAATTTGCCGAGCACTGTATCGCGCAAGTCCTGATAGTCCTTGAGCACCTGCAGGCCTTCAGTGGGCGTGTACAGGAACGCACCGCTGGCGCTGACCATCAGTGAGCCGGCCAACTCGACATAGTTGGCCCGGTGCTCCCACAGGCGCACGGTTTCGACTGTCATTGATGCGTTCGCCCGGCTCGCGGTCGCGATCAACGCATGCAAATCCTGGCTTTGCTCCGGGGTGATGATCCCGGCTTCGCGCTTGAGCAGCAGTTGCACTCGCGCCTGATCGGCAATGGCCCGGCCAAAGAATGCGCGACGCGATGGGCCATCGGCACTCGCCGCAGCCCAGAAACCTTCGAGCTGCCTGACCAGCAGGCTGACGAGTTTGCGCGAGATCGTGGTGACGGCGGCTTCCCAGAGTGGCTGGTCGGCTTTTACCGAGGTTTTTTTCGGATGGGAAAACTCATGGGACTGTCCGGACGGCCAACGCTGATGGCGATAGTGCAGGAGTACCGCGTCGCTCAGGGACAGGGAATTGACCCAGCGTCGGGTTGTGTTCTCGTCAATCGTTGCCTGATGGAAATTCACCTGGGTCTGGCGCTGGTCCAGACCGGGAAAAGCTGTAGCCAGCTGTTCACTGAGCGATGCCTCAAGCAGCGACGTCAGGGACGGCAGCGCTTTGAGCTCATCGAGCAGGGCCTGGTCATTGAGTCGCTGCTGGCTGGAGAGGGTGTTGCGTTGGTCCTCGAACACGTCGCCTTCGATGGTTTGAAAGTCCAGCGCGATGGTCACGGCTTCCACCACCGCCCTGCGTTGAGACAGCGCCATGAAGGCCAGCAGATCATCGTCTTCGTCGGCCGCTTTGAGTTGTTTGACCAGCTGTTCGGTCAGGGCCGAAAGGTCAGTGAACTTCTGTATCCCGGCGTACGGGGTGTAGAGAATCACGCCGTTGTCATCGGGTGTCGCGGTCAGCAAAAAACTGCCGGCCAGCGTCAAATGTTTCGGTCCCGGTATTTTCAGCAGGATTCTTTTCGCCAGCATGGGTGGTGTCTGCTCATCGCGCAGGGCCTGGCTCGCCAGTTGGATATGGCTGAACCATTCGAAGTCCTTTTGCGTCAGCCCGTGGGTTTTGCCCAGTTCTCTCCAGAGGCCGGGCGACGACAGTGCTTCGGGGAAAAACAGTGGAGTTACAGGTGTAGGCATCGTCGAGTCTCGTTCAAGGTGCCATTCAAAGGCGCCTGTGGATTGAGTGTCGAGACTAAAAACCGGCGCGATGATGCAGGTGGTAAATAGATAACGCACGGGCCGTGGGCATTCGTGACACGGATATGCCTCATCGGCCCTGAGCGAAAGGTTGACAGGTCGCTCGCTGCGCGTTGTTAATCGGCGGGTCTTTGTACGCTGTTGTTCCCTCCAATAATCAGTCTGGAGCTTCAGATGTCTGCGCCACACGATCACACCTCTACTGCGACCTCGTCACACCTGTCATTCGAAGCGCTGAGCGCTTTGCTCGAGAAGATTTTTCTGCGTCACGGCACGTCGGCCGACGTTGCCCGGGTGCTTGCGCAAAACTGCGCCGGTGCCGAGCGCGACGGTGCGCACAGTCACGGGGTATTCCGGATTCCGGGTTATGTGTCGACGCTGCAAAGCGGCTGGGTCAATGGCCAGGCCGTTCCGGTGGTCGAAGATGTGGCTTCAGGGTTTGTGCGGGTCGATGCCGCTAACGGTTTTGCGCAACCGGCCCTGGCGGCTGCACGTGGACTACTGGTGCAGAAGGCCCGAAGTGCCGGCATCGCGGTGCTGGCAATCCGTAACTCGCACCATTTCGCTGCCTTGTGGCCGGATGTCGAGCCCTTCGCCGAAGAAGGCCTCGTGGCCTTGAGCGTGGTCAACAGCATGACCTGCGTGGTGCCACACGGCGCCGACCGGCCGCTGTTCGGCACCAACCCGATTGCCTTCGCTGCACCGCGGGCCGATGACGCGCCGATTGTCTTCGACCTGGCCACCAGTGCCATTGCCCATGGCGATGTGCAAATTGCCGCACGCGAGGGCAAACGCTTGCCGGCAGGGATGGGTGTGGACAGCCTCGGCCAGCCGACCACAGACCCGCAAGCGATTCTTGAGGGCGGCGCATTGCTGCCTTTTGGCGGGCACAAGGGCTCGGCATTGTCGATGATGGTCGAGTTGCTCGCGGCGGCACTGACCGGCGGCAATTTTTCGTTCGAGTTCGACTGGAAGCACCATCCCGGCGCCAAGACGCCCTGGACTGGCCAGTTGCTTATCGTGATCGACCCGAGCAAAGCGGCGGGGCAAAGCTTTGCCGAGCGCAGCCAGGAACTGGTGCGGCAAATGCACGGTGTCGGCTTGAAGCGTTTGCCCGGTGACCGGCGTCACCATCAACGCGCCAAATCACAGGTCAATGGCATTGAGCTGGATGCGCAGACGCTGGCGAACTTGCGGGAGCTGGCGGGGGAGTGATCCTGTAGGAGCTGGCTTGCCAGCGAATGCGGTGTGTCGGTCACTTTTATGTTGGCTGACACAATGCTTTCGCTGGCAAGCCAGCTCCTACAAGGTTTGCGGTGTTTGGCCGAAATGTTTACCGATGCCCCGGCAGCAATCCCACCACCCGTCCAAACCCGGCAGATATCGCCGCGGTTAGCCATGGATGCCCGCCGATATAAATTTGGGTGGCCTCGCCTGCGGGCAAGGTCTGGTCGCGTATGCGGGTTACAGCTATTTTGCCGGCGGAGGCCATCTTGCTGAAAAACCGGCGCAGGACATTTCGTCCTACAGTGTAAGATGTCGCTTATTTTACGCAGCAGGAAATTCCCATGAGCTTCAATCTGGCCGACAAACCCCTTGCCGAGCGCGCTGCGCTTGAAGACGAAAAATCCCGTCTGTTCGAACTCTGGCAAAACAACCTGGGCAAAGCCAAGGGCGAGGCCGCACGGTTGTTCGGCGAACGGGCCAAACGCAAAGGCAAATGGGCCGAATGGGTACGCGCCGAACTGGACGGCATGTCGCCTCCGGAATTCGCCAACATGGTGCGCAGTGAAGTCAATCGCTTGATGGCCGCCAAGTAGGAGCTGCCGAAAGCTGCGATCTTTTGATCTCGATTTGCTTTTTTGAAAGATCGCAGCCTGCGGCAGCCCCTACGCGAAACTCGCGACAATCGCCTCGCGCACTTTCAACACCATCGGGTCAAGCTGGGTACTGGTGCGCCAGCCCAGCTCGATCGGGTAGCGCGGCAGCGCCAAGGGGCAGGGCAGCAACGCCAGTCCGCTGAGCGTTGCGATGCTTTGCGCCGCATGGGCCGGAATGGTCGCCACGGCCCGGGTGCCCTTGAGCAAGTATGGCAGGGCGGCAAAATGCGTGGTCGAGGCACACACCCGTCGACTCAGCCCCAGCGCCGCCAATCCTTCATCGGTAATCCCGATAAAACCGCCGGACGACACCAGAATGTGTTCGCGGGCGACAAACTCCTCAAGACTGATGCATTGCTGGCCCTCGAGCAGGCTCGACGGGTCCGCCAGGCACAAATAACCACCTTCCCCCAGCACCTGACGGCTGAGCAGCCGCTCGGCAAACCCGCCTGCGGTAATCGCCAGGTCAATGCTGCGCTCCAGCAACGCCTGGGCGACGATCTGGCTGTGGGTCTGGCGGAAAATCAGCCGCAACTTCGGCGCGCTGCGGGTGATTTCTTCGATCAGCCGCCGGCCGTAGGCAATCTCGAAATCATCTGACATTCCCACAGTGACCGAGCGGCCTTCGTACTGTTGCGCGGCCGGATCGACCATCGCCAGGCTCTGCCGGCACTTGTTCAGGGCATCGCTGACCACCGGCTTGAGCTGATTGGCCTTGAGCGAAGGCGCCAGGCCGCGTCCGGTGCGCACGAACAGCTGATCGCCATACACCTCGCGCAACCGACGCAAGGCCGCGCTGACCGCCGATTGCGTCACGCCCAGGCGCAAGGCGGCACGGCTGGCGCTGGACTCTTCGTGCAGCGCTTCGAAGACCTTGAGCAGGTTGAGGTCGATGTCGGTGATATTCATTTGGCTCATATCATTCAGCAGTGAATCGGTCTTTATTGATGATCACGTGGCGCCGGAGAATGAGCAACACCTGATATGAATGGAGTGTCCGAAATGCCCAAATCAATCGTTGCGGCCCTGCAAATCGGCGCCTTGCCCGGTGGCAAGGCGCAAACCCTGGAACTGATCCTGTCCTATGAAAACGCGATCATCGAATCCGGGGCCGGGTTGGTGGTGATGCCCGAAGCGCTGCTGGGTGGTTATCCCAAAGGTGAGGGCTTTGGCACGCAACTGGGTTATCGCCTGCCGGAGGGTCGCGAAGCCTTTGCCCGCTATTTTGCCAATGCCATTGACGTACCCGGCGCGGAAACCGAAGCGCTGGCAGCGCTATCCGCACGTACTGGGGCCAATCTGGTGATCGGCGTGATCGAGCGCGCCGGCAGCACCTTGTACTGCACCGCGCTGTACTTCGATCCGCAGGCCGGGCTGGTGGCCAAACACCGCAAGCTGATGCCCACCGGCACCGAGCGGCTGATCTGGGGCAAGGGCGATGGCTCGACCTTGCCGGTGATCGACAGCCAGGTCGGGCGCGTCGGTGCGCTGGTGTGCTGGGAAAACATGATGCCGCTGCTGCGCACGGCGATGTACGCCAAAGGCGTGGAGGTGTGGTGCGCGCCGACCGTGGACGAACGGGAGATGTGGCAGGTCAGCATGCGCCACATCGCCCATGAGGGGCGCTGTTTCGTGGTCAGCGCCTGTCAGGTCCAGGCATCGCCACAGGCCCTGGGTGCGGACATCGCCAACTGGCCGGCGGAGCGGCCGCTGATCGCCGGCGGCAGCGTGATCGTCGGTCCCATGGGTGACATCCTCGCCGGACCGTTGCGTGACAGCGCCGGGCTGCTCACCGCACAAATCGATACTGACGACCTGGTTCGCGCCCGCTACGACTATGACGTGGTCGGTCACTACGCGCGGCCGGATGTGTTCGAACTGACCGTGGACGAACGCGCCAAACCCGGGGTGCGCTTCATCGCTTGATGCCCTGCGGTTTTGGCCAAAGCAGTCAGACAACTTGATAGCTTTGACCATTGCCCGGCACCCCCGCGCAGAGCGAGTATTTCGCTGTTGATTACGGTTCCCCCCAACCTAATAAGAAACACAGAGGGATTCTGGCAATGCGCGATTACTTGTCTGCTGCTTCTCGGTTCAATTATCAGCACACCGTCGATGCCGCACTCGCAGGCGACCTGACGGCCCTTAACGCCTGTATCGAGTGCTGTGACCGGCATGCCTTGCCGGGGCGCATCGCGCTGTTCTGGGAAGGCCGCGACGGCAGCAGCGCGGCTTACACCTTTACCGAACTGCAGGACAAGGCCGCGCGTTTTGCCAATTTCCTGCTGGCCCAAGGCGTGAAGAAAGGCGACAAGGTGGCCGGCCTGTTGCCACGTAATATCGAACTGTTGATCACCGTGTTCGCCGCCTGGCGCATCGGCGCGGTGTATCAACCGCTGTTTACCGCGTTCGGTCCCAAAGCCATCGAGCACCGTCTGAGCTGCTCTGGCGCCAAAGTGGTGGTCACCGACGGGGTGAACCGGCCGAAGCTGGCCGAAGTCGCCGATTGCCCGACCACGGTGACCGTCACCGGCCCCAAAGGGCAGGGCCTGGTTCGCGGCGATTTCAGTTTCTGGGCCGAACTGGCCAACCACTCCGCTGACTGCGAGCCGGTGCTGCTGACCGGGGAAGATCCGTTCCTGCTGATGTTCACCTCGGGCACCACCGGCCCGTCGAAAGCACTGTCGGTGCCGCTCAAGGCCATCGTTGCGTTCCAGAGCTACACCCGCGATGCAGTGGATTTGCGCCCGGAAGACGCGTTCTGGAACGTCGCCGATCCGGGTTGGGCCTACGGCATTTATTTCGGTGTCACCGGGCCGATGTCCATGGGGCATCCGATCACCTTTTACGATGGCCCGTTCACCCTCGAAAGCACCTGCCGGGTGATCAACAAATACGGGATCACCAACCTCACCGGTTCGCCGACGGCCTACCGTTTGCTGATTGCCGGCGGCGATGAGTTCGCCAGATCCATCAAGGGCAAGCTGCGTATCGTCAGCAGCGCCGGCGAGCCGCTGAACCCGGAAGTGATCCGCTGGTTCGCCGACAACCTCGGCGTGGTCATCCACGACCATTATGGCCAGACCGAACTGGGCATGGTGCTGTGCAACCACCACGGTCTGGAACATCCGATTCACATGGGTGCCGCCGGATTTGCCTCGCCGGGCCACCGTATCGTGGTGCTGGATGACGACTGCCAGGAACTGGGCGTTGGTCAGCCGGGCATCCTGGCCATCGACCGCAGCCAATCGCCGATGTGCTGGTTCGCCGGCTACGAAGGCGGGCCGACCAAGGCCTTTGTCGGCAACTATTACCTCAGTGGCGACACCGTCGAGTGGAACCCGGACGGCAGCATCAGCTTCGTCGGTCGCAGCGATGACGTGATCACCACCTCCGGCTACCGGGTCGGTCCGTTCGACGTGGAAAGTGCGCTGATCGAACACCCGGCCGTAGTCGAGGCCGCCGTGGTCGGCAAACCCGATCCGGAGCGCACCGAACTGGTCAAGGCCTTTGTCGTGCTTAGCCCGCAATACCGCGCTGCCCCCGAGTTGGCCGAAGAGTTGCGCCAGCACGTGCGCAAGCGTCTGGCGGCGCACTCGTACCCCCGCGAAATCGAATTTGTCGGCGAATTGCCGAAAACCCCAAGCGGCAAATTGCAGCGCTTTATCTTGCGCAACCAGGAAATCGCCAAGGCTCAAGAGGCCGCGGCGAAGAACGTTCCAGCTTGAATCCAGGGAAACAATGATGCAGATCGAGAACAAGATTTTTATCGTCACCGGTGGGGCGTCCGGCCTCGGTGCCGCCACCGCCGAGGTGCTGGTTGCCGCCGGCGCGAAAGTGATGCTGGTGGACATGAACGCCGAAGCCGTTGCCGCCCAGGCCCAGCGCCTTGGCGCCCACAGCGTGGTGGCGGACATCAGCAACGAAGCGGCGGCCGAAGCCGCGGTGCAGGCGACGGTCAAGGCCTTTGGCGGCCTCAATGGTCTGGTCAACTGCGCCGGCATCGTGCGTGGCGAGAAGATCCTCGGCAAGAACGGTCCGCATGCGCTGGCCGGTTTCAGCCAGGTGATCAATGTCAACCTGATCGGTAGTTTCAACATGCTGCGTTTGGCAGCGGCGGTAATTGCCGAAACCGAAGCTGACGCCGACGGCGAGCGCGGCGTGATCATCAACACCGCGTCTGCGGCGGCTTACGACGGCCAGATTGGCCAGGCGGCTTACTCGGCGTCCAAGGGCGCGATTGTCAGCCTGACGTTGCCTGCGGCACGTGAGCTGGCGCGTTTCGGCATCCGTGTGATGACGATCGCTCCCGGCATCTTCGAAACGCCGATGATGGCCGGCATGACCCAGGAAGTTCGCGATTCCCTGGCCGCAGGCGTGCCGTTCCCGCCACGCCTGGGCAAACCGGCCGAGTACGCCGGGCTGGTCAGGCATATCATTGAAAACAGCATGCTCAATGGCGAGGTGATCCGTCTCGACGGTGCCTTGCGCATGGCCGCCAAGTAAGGAGGATTTGTCATGACTATGTCCAATGATCCAATCGTTATCGTCAGCGCCGTCCGCACCCCAATGGGTGGTTTCCAGGGCGACCTGAAAAGCCTGACTGCGCCGCAACTCGGTGCAGCCGCTATCAAGGCCGCCGTCGAACGTGCCGGCGTTGCCAGCGATAGCGTTGATGAAGTGTTGTTCGGCTGCGTACTGCCGGCAGGCCTTGGCCAGGCGCCTGCACGCCAGGCGGCGCTGGGCGCGGGCCTGGATAAATCGACCCGCTGCACCACGCTGAACAAGATGTGCGGTTCGGGCATGGAAGCGACGATTCTGGCCCACGACATGCTGCTCGCCGGCAGCGCCGACGTCGTGGTCGCCGGTGGCATGGAAAGCATGTCCAACGCGCCCTACCTGCTGGACCGCGCCCGTGCCGGCTACCGCATGGGCCACGGCCGGGTGCAGGACTCGATGTTCCTCGACGGCCTCGAAGACGCCTACGACAAGGGTCGCCTGATGGGCACCTTCGCTGAAGAATGCGCCGAAACCAACGGCTTCAGCCGTGAAGCCCAGGACGCGTTCGCCATCGCCTCGACCACCCGCGCGCAGCAGGCGATCAAGGATGGCAGCTTCAAGGATGAAATCGTCCCGCTGACCGTGACAGTCGGCAAAGAGCAGGTGGTGATCAGCAATGACGAGCAGCCGCCAAAAGCCAGGCTGGACAAGATCGCTTCGCTGAAGCCGGCATTCCGCGAAGGCGGCACGGTGACTGCGGCCAACTCCAGTTCGATCTCCGACGGTGCCGCCGCGCTGGTGCTGATGCGCCAGTCCCAGGCACTGAAGCAAGGCCTCAAACCCTTGGCGGTGATCCATGGCCACGCCGCGTTCGCCGACACCCCGGGCCTGTTCCCGGTGGCGCCAATCGGCGCGATCAAGAAATTGATGAAGAAAACCGGCTGGTCGCTCAATGAGGTCGATCTGGTGGAAGTCAACGAAGCCTTCGCCGTGGTCGGCATGGCCGCAATGACTCATCTGGAAATCCCCCACGAGAAACTCAACGTGCACGGCGGTGCTTGCGCCCTCGGCCACCCGATCGGCGCGTCCGGTGCGCGGATTCTGGTGACCCTGCTTTCGGCCCTGCGCCAGAAAGGCTTGAAGCGCGGCGTCGCGGCGATTTGCATTGGCGGCGGTGAAGCGACGGCCATGGCCGTGGAATGCCTCTACTAAGGCTCACGCCAATCCCTGTAGGAGCGAGCTTGCTCGCGATGGACGCGAACGATAACGCAAGCTGCCTGGATGAACGCGGTGGTCTGACGTTCTTCGCGAGCAAGCTCGCTCCTACAGGGGGCAATTAAATTTTAAGGATTCACCATGATCCCCAATGACGACCAGCAACAAATCCGCGACATGGCCCGGGATTTTGCCCAGGAACGGCTGAAACCGTTCGCCGCCGAATGGGATCGCGAGCAACGCTTTCCCAAGGAAGCCATCGGTGAGATGGCCGGGCTGGGTTTCTTCGGCATGCTGGTGCCGGAGCAGTGGGGCGGATGCGACACCGGTTACCTGGCCTACGCCATGGCCCTGGAAGAAATCGCCGTCGGCGATGGCGCCTGCTCGACCATCATGAGCGTGCACAACTCCGTGGGGTGTGTGCCGATTCTCAAGTACGGCAACGACGATCAGAAGGAGCGCTTCCTCAAACCGCTGGCCAGCGGTGCGATGCTCGGCGCTTTCGCCCTGACCGAACCCCAGGCCGGTTCCGACGCCAGCGGCCTGAAAACCCGTGCGCGCCTGGAAGGCGATCACTACGTGCTCAACGGCTGCAAGCAATTCATTACCTCCGGGCAGAATGCCGGGGTGGTGATCGTGTTTGCGGTGACCGATCCGAGCGCTGGCAAACGCGGCATCAGTGCCTTTATCGTGCCGACCGATTCGCCGGGCTACACCGTTGCGCGGGTCGAAGACAAGCTCGGTCAGCATGCGTCCGACACTTGCCAGATTCTCTTCGAAAACGTGAAGGTGCCAGTGGCCAACCGTTTGGGCGAGGAGGGCGAAGGCTACAGGATTGCCCTGGCCAACCTTGAAGGCGGTCGCGTGGGCATCGCTTCGCAATCGGTGGGCATGGCCCGCGCCGCTTTCGAAGCGGCTCGCGACTACGCCCGTGAGCGCGAGAGCTTCGGCAAGCCGATCATCGAGCACCAGGCCGTGGCGTTCCGCCTGGCGGACATGGCCACCCAGATCGCCGTGGCGCGGCAAATGGTGCACTACGCCGCCGCCCTGCGGGACAGCGGCCAGCCGGCCCTGGTCGAAGCGTCGATGGCGAAGTTGTTCGCCTCGGAAATGGCCGAGAAGGTATGCTCCTCGGCGCTGCAAACCCTCGGCGGTTATGGGTACCTCAATGACTTCCCGGTGGAGCGGATCTACCGCGATGTGCGGGTCTGCCAGATCTACGAAGGCACCAGCGACATTCAGCGCATGGTCATTTCGCGCAACCTTTGAAAAGGAGACCTCTGTAGGCGCTGCCGCAGGCTGCGATCTTTTGATCTTGAAAATCAAAGTCAAAAGATCGCAGCCCGCGGCAGCGCCTACTAGGGGTCTGGCCTTATGTAAAACAGGAGTTGTTTATGAGCTACGAAACGATTTTGCTGGAAACCCACGGCCGCGTTGGCCTGATCACCCTCAATCGTCCGCAGGCGCTGAACGCGTTGAACGCGCAGATCGTCAGCGAACTGAACCAGGCTCTCGATGGCTTCGAGGCTGACTCGAACATCGGTTGCATCGTCCTGACCGGTTCGAAAAAAGCCTTCGCCGCCGGTGCCGACATCAAGGAAATGGCGGAGCTGACCTATCCGCAGATCTACATCGACGACCTGTTCAGCGACAGCGACCGTGTGGCCAACCGCCGCAAGCCGATCATCGCGGCAGTCAACGGTTTTGCCCTGGGCGGCGGCTGTGAGCTGGCGCTGATGTGCGACTTCATCCTGGCCGGCGACAACGCCCGATTCGGCCAACCGGAAATCAACCTCGGCGTGCTGCCGGGCATGGGCGGCACCCAGCGCCTGACCCGCGCCGTGGGCAAGGCCAAGGCCATGGAAATGTGCCTGAGCGGCCGTTTGATCGATGCGGTGGAAGCGGAGCGTTGCGGGATTGTCGCGCGCATCGTGCCGAGCGATGAGCTGCTGGAAGAAGCGCTGAAAGTCGCGGCGTTGATCGCCAGGAAGTCGCTGCCGATTGCGATGATGGTCAAGGAAAGCGTCAACCGCGCCTTTGAAGTGAGCCTGGCCGAAGGCGTGCGCTTTGAGCGTCGGGTGTTCCATGCGGCATTTGCGACGCAGGATCAGAAGGAAGGGATGGCGGCGTTTATTGCCAAGCGGGAAGCCGAGTTCCAAGGCAAGTAAATTAGCGGTCTGACTGACGCTTTCGCTGGCAAGCCAGCTCCTACGGGTTTTTGGGTGTACACGACATTTGTGAACGACCGAACCCACTGTAGGAGCTGGCTTGCCAGCGAAGTTTTTAAAGATTCAAACCAGGTAGTTCTTCAGTTCGCGGGCGATCACCATCCGCTGAATCTCGCTTGACCCTTCGTAGATCTGCGTGATCCGCGCATCCCGGTAGTATTTTTCCACCGGATAGTCTTCCAGGTACCCGTAGCCGCCATGAATCTGAATGGCGGACGAGCAGACCTTTTCCGCCATTTCCGACGCAAACAGCTTGGCTTGTGAGGCCTCTGACAGGCAGGGTTTGCCGGCCGTGCGCAGGCGCGCGGCGTGCAGGATCATCAGTCGCGCCGCGTTGAGTTGCATGTGCATGTCGGCCAGCAAATTGGCGATGCTCTGGTGTTCATTGATCGTCTTGCCAAACTGCACCCGATCACGGGAGTAGGCCAGCGCCGCTTCGAACGCCGCGCGAGCGATGCCGAGTGCTTGAGCTGCGATGCCGATGCGTCCGCCTTCGAGGTTGGACAAGGCGATGGCCAGGCCTTTGCCGCGTTCACCCAGCAAATTGGCCTCGGGGATGGTGCAGTCGTTCAGAGTGACCGCGCAGGTGTCGGAAGCGCGGATGCCCATCTTGTGTTCGGTGCGGTCAACGATAAAACCGGCGGTATCGGTCGGTACCAGGAACGCCGAGATGCCACGCTTGCCCAGGTCCGGATCGGTCACGGCAAACACAATCGCCAGCTTGGCCCGCTTGCCGTTGCTGACGAATTGCTTGGCGCCGTTGATCACCCACTGGCCGTCGCGCAGTTCGGCACGGGTGCGCAGGTTGTGTGCCTCGGAACCGGCCTGGGGCTCGGTCAGACAGAAGCAGCCGATGACTTTTCCACTGGCCAGGTCCGCCAGCCAGGTCTGTTTCTGCTCTTCGCTGCCGTAGTTCATCACAGGTCCGCAACCGACGGAGTTGTGGATGCTCATGAAGGCGCCGGTAGCACCGTCGCCGGCGGAAATCTCTTCTACCGCCAACGCGTAGGCCACGTAGTCGACATAGGTACCGCCCCATTCTTCGGGGACCACCATGCCCAGCAAACCCAGTTCGCCCATCTTGGCCACCAGACCGTCATCGATCCAGCCGGCCTTTTCCCAGGCCTGGGCATGGGGCGCGATTTCGCCACGAGCAAAATCCCGGGCCATATCGCGGATCATGACTTGCTCTTCGCTCAATTCGATATCGTGCATGGCTCAGCTCTCGCTCCGGTCAAACCCGCTGAAGAAGCTCGCCACGTGTTCGGCGTCCAGCGCCTCTAGGGTGGGCG